>NZ_JAPZSR010000303.1:0-14546 GCF_027531875.1 Microcystis sp. LE19-84.1B
AATTAAAGCCTTTAAAGGTAAGCTTAAATGGGAAGGAAACCTTGAGGAAATGAGGCACAATCAATGATTCTTGTGGATTCTAGTGTTTGGATTGATTATTTCAATGGTTATAATACTACGGAAACAACAGAACTTGATTTATTGCTGGGAGTTGAGCCGATAGCTATTGGTGATATTATTCTCACCGAAGTTCTCCAAGGTTTTAGGAGTGATAAGGATTATCAAATAGCCTATCGCTTACTAACTTCATTGACTATTTATGATTTACTAGGTTTGAGAATGGCATTGAAAAGCGCAGACAATTATCGCCAGTTACGCAAGAAGGGGATAACTATTAGAAAAACTGCTGATGTTATTATTGCCTCCTTTTGTATTGAAAATAATCTTCCGCTCCTTTTTTCAGATAAAGATTTTATTCCTTTCGTGAAGCACTTAAAGCTAATTTCAGCTTGTCCTACTACTAATGATGAACGATAATTGAGTTGCGACTCATTTCTATTAGGGAATGTTGAGTAAATCGACTAAAAACTTCATGGTGCAATTTGGTAGATGCTTTTTACCTGAGTTAATCGAGTGGCAAACAATAACGCCGCTAGAATATCCTCCCGTTCCAAATCATCGTAGTCGGCTAAAATGTCTTCGATACTCATGCCAGAACTAAGTAATTCTAGGATAAATTCAACAGGATAACGCAATCCTCGAAGGCAAGGTTTGCCATGACAGATATTTAAATCGAGGGTGATTCACTGCCAAAGTTGTTTTTCCATCGGTAATTCAGTTGCTTGTCATCTGCCTTTTTCCCCAGGGGATATTTCTAAGAAGAAAGTTGCCTGCTACTTTGTCCTTAGCTGCTATATTAACTGGTTAAACCGTGTTTTAGGGCAAAACGTACCAATTCCGTGCGACTATTAGTACCAGTCTTGCTAAATAAGCGACTGACGTATTTTTCTACGTTTCTGACGCTTGTTTCTAGACGACTGGCAATTTCTTTATTCATCAACCCCTCCGCTACTAAATCTAAAACACTTTGTTCCCGGGGGGTAAGATCAACTTTAATCGGGGGGGGAGTGGTAGTAAAAGTGTTCTGTTGTCCCACCTGCTGTTTTAATTCCCGGATATCTCGGGCAATTTCTTCTAATCTAGCGTTTTCGCTGGTGGCTTGCAAGGATTGACGACGGCGCTCGATTAAAGACTTGATTAATGCTTCTAATTCTTCGGGATCGAAAGGCTTGGATAAATAAGCATCACAACCGGCATTATAACCCTGAATGCGATCGCTTGTCATCCCCCTTGCAGTGAGAAAAACCACGGGAATTGTCTGAAAACGAGCATCTTCGCGCAATTTCTTGAGAAACTGATAGCCATCCACCTGCGGCATCATAATATCGGAGATAACTAATTCCGGAATTTCTTGATTGAGTAAATCCCAGGCTTCGTTAGCATTACTAGCAGTTCTTACCTCGAAGTCATCCCCGTACTGTAGATATGCTTGCACAGATTCACGAACCCCCGGTTCGTCATCCACTAACAAAACTTTCGCAGGTGTGTCCATCAATTTCTCGCAGCGATCGAATATTGTCCGAATCCTATCTTATCAGCTAAGGAGATAGGAGTCAGTAATCAGGAGGCAAAAGGCAAAAGGCAAAAGGCAAAAGGCAGCTTTTTTCTTCCTAACCCTACCCATCTCCCCACTTCCCCGCTCCCCACTTCATAATTCATAATTCATAATTCCCCACACCCCACTTCCCAGATCATCCTCAAGATAGTGACGCTGAGTTAAACTAGCAGATAGAACTAAAAAGTTACAAAAATCACACAATGATTTTACAATCCTTTCACCATTCTTAACAAATCCCGTGACCATTCTCTGCTGGCTCGATCGCATTAGTGCTTCTGATCGCCCCCTGGTGGGGGAAAAAGCTTTTATTGCCAGTGAATTACACCAGCGAGGATACCCAATTATCAGGGGATTTGCCATTTTTAACCGCATTTTTGCGGAATTTTTGGAAACTATTAACAATGCTGACTCGTTCCTGACTGATTTTCCCCAGTCTTCCCTCTATTTAGACGTAGATAACCCAAAAGCTCTGCAATTAGTTGCGAGAGAAAGTCGGCGGGCCATTTTACAAGCGCAAATTCCTCCTCTCTGGTTAGAAGAACTAGAGGCGGCCGTGGCACAATTATCCATGGATAGCCTAGTATGGCGCTTTTCCTTACCTGCTCATCTGGCTCGGCGAACTCTCGGTTTATTTTCCGCCCCCATCAGTGGAATTAAAGCAGATAATCTAGAAAATGCCCTAAAACAAGCTTGGGCGGAGTTATTCACCGCCAGAAGTCTATTTTATTGGCGAAAAGTGGGAATTGGTTTAGAAAAAATTCAATTATCTTTACTGGTACAACCGTTATTACCAGCCAATTGTGCGGGAAATGTGCTGATTAATGAGGATAACTGGCAAATTCAGGCAGTTTGGGGATTAGGACACAGTTTAGCTAATGGAGAAGTGGCACCGGATACCTATATTATCGATCGCTCTGGTCAATTACGCAGTCGGCAATTAGGCAATAAATCCCGCGCTTATTATCTCAACAGTGACAGTAATCTGCTTGCACCACAATTATTAGCACCCAGTTTACAGGAAAGCTACTGTTTAGATAATTTCGCCATCGATCGCCTTTGTCAACTGGTTCAATCTCTACTGGCGGAAAAACCCAGCTTAACCAGCATAGAATGGCTGATGATGCTAGATGGTCAAATTTATATTCTCAACTGTCACAGCCAGGAAATCACACCTACTACCTCCAATTATCCCTTAAGAGGATTAGGGGCATCCCCAGGGTTGGCATCGGGAGTGGCAAAAGTGATCAGCAATTTCGACTCCCCAGAGGCAAATTTTCAGGATTGCATTCTGGTTACTACTAATTTACCTCCGAAAAAACTGCCCCATTTACGCCAAATTCGAGCAATGATCACGGAACAGGGGGGATTAACTAGCCATGGAGCCATCTTAGCCCGGGAATTAGCCATTCCTGCCATTGTCGGGGTGAAAAATGCCACAGAAATTATCCGCTCAGGCGAGATAATTTTAGTAGATGGTACGAGGGGAATTATTTCTCTAGCATCTCAGGAACAGATTTCCTTACCCCCACCACCCCCCAGAGAAACCGACGGGACGGCAATTGCTACCCGTTTGATGGTTAATCTCAGTCAAACTGAAAGTATTGTCAGAATCCGAGAACTGCCTATTGATGGCATCGGTTTATTGCGCTCAGAATGGATGATTTTAGAGTTACTTTCTCAGCGTAATCTAGAAGAATGGTTAACTCCAGAGCATCAAGAAGCATTGATCGAGAGATTAAGTGATTTAATCGCACAATTTGCCCTTAGTATCCAGCCTAAGCCTTTATTTTATCGTTCTTTTGATGCTCAACATTCGGCTAAAGACAGTCGGGGAACCCATGGTTATATTTTAGATGCGACTCTATTTGATCTAGAATTGCAAGCTTTACGACGGGTACAAACCACCAGCGCCACCAATATTAATTTACTGCTTCCCTTTGTCCGCGGGGTTGAGGAATTTATTTTCTGCCGGCAACGGGTACAATCGGCTTTACTCACTCAAGTCCCCTCTTTCCAATTGGGGATAATGGTGGAAGTCCCAGGGGTAATCTTTCAATTGAGGGATTATGTGCAAGCAGGGGTACAGTTAATCGCTATTGGTACTAATGATTTAACTCAATTACTTTTAGGTAGCGATCGAGAAGATTTCTCAGAATATTTTAACGCCCGTCATCCCGCAGTCAGGGCAGCTTTAAAACAAATTATCACCCAAGCAAAAGTTTTACAGATTCCCTGTTCCGTTTGCGGCATGGCTATCGTCCAGTATCCCGAACTTATCGATGATTTGATTGCTTGGGGCGTGACTTCTCTTTCGGTGGATACAGAAGCAGTTTTAGCCACTAGAGAGGCAATTGTTCGCGCAGAAAGAAGGTTTTTATTGGAAAATGGCAGATAACCTCGGAAAAAGGGATGTTAGGGGTTGGCTGTTGGGGAAGATGTTAAGTAGGGTTTGCGGCAAAAAGTTTTTTGGTGGGGTTAGGAGTCAGTAGCCAGTCGTCGGGAGATAGGGATTTAGGGGTTTAGGGAAATTTCAGCCAAATGCTCCACTACCCCACTACCCCACTACCCCACTACCCCACTACCCCACTTCCCCACTTCCCCACTACCCCACTACCCCACTTCCCCACTTCCCCACTTCCCCACTTCATAACGCATACTTTGTGCTTTTTGTCAAAAAAACTTTTTTTTTGCAATAAAACTACACAAAAAAAAGATCATCGTTGTGGGTGAAATTGACTCATTTACCTGTCTTAATTGGGATTACCTTCTAGGTGTGGCAAGGGTTTCAAGCGTTGCTGCCCAAAAAAGCATAAAATACCCCATTATGAAATTCTATCAAATCGCTGTAACCAGCATAACATCGTTGTTAAATAACAATCTTTCTCAATTAATTCTTAAGAATTTGTAAATATTGCGAAATATTAATTTAAATATTCTCAAGTGTTTGGAGTTCATAGATAATTTTTGCTTATCTTTGACCAACATTGGGTTAGAAGTCAGGAGTCAGGAGACAGGTTTTAGATGTTGGGGTGTTGGGGTGTTGGGGTTTTAGTTCAATTTCCCCACTTCCCCACTTCCCCACTTCCCCACTTCCCCACTTCCCCACTTCCCCACTTCCCGCTCCGGTACTCTTCTTAAACAGGATTTAGCATTAGATAAGGTTTGCTGAATAAATCTGAAAACTTTGTTGGGTAACACTTTTAGACTTTTTGTCAATCAAAAAGTACCAGATATGGGAGTGATCGGGGGGAAAATTCAGGGACTTTTTCCCTGAAAATTAGGTAATTGACCTCCTCAAAATCGGGAAAACCCCACACCCCACACCCTGTCCCCTAATGCCTAGAGAATTTCAATAATTCCTTGACTGCCATCGAGACGAATTAATTGACCATCTTTTAACAATTTCATGGCATTATGCACATCCATAACCGCCGGAATTCCGTATTCTCTGGCAATGATAGCACCATGGGATAATTGTCCCCCCACCTCGGCAATAATGCCCACAGCCTGGGATAATAAAGGGGACCATCCTGAGTCAGTATAGGGAATAACGAGAATAGTATTGGGGGCAATTTCTAGATTTTGTAAGGTTGGCATAATTTTGACTCGTCCCTCCACTGTCCCCCGACTAGCGGCAATTCCCTGTAAGCGTTTTTTGGCAGTTAAATTTGAAACTAAAAATTCTCTTTTCGGGGGTTGTCCATAAACGATATAGGGAATATCGGTTAATTGAGAGTTTTCTTGGAATTGTTGGCGACGCTGACGGATAATCTGCTTAAGATTGGCGATTTTATTATTCTGACCTAACTGAGTAACTTCTGAGTAATTTAGATAAAATATATCTCCCGTCTCCGATAATATTTGCTGCTGTAACCAGAGGGTTTCCAAAGCGAGAAAATGCCAGCGTAGGTGAGCTAAAAGACGGGAGTAAATTTCAGTCACTTGGTTTTTGATATTTAATCTTTTTTGGACATTGTGGGAAGATTTGACTTTTTTATGGCTATTATTGCCCGGAATATCTAAGGGTAGTTGTAGCAGATATGGGGGATTTTCTCGCCATCTCGGTATCGAAATATCGGTTCCTACTTCGCTTAAATAACCGTAGGTTTCTAACCAGAGGGAAAAAGCTGAGTCAAAATCTCGATCGAGCGTATTTTTTCTCAGTTCAGATAGCGATCGCATTGAGGCTATTTCTGGTGCTTGGGAGTTATCCAATTTCTCAAAAGGTACTTGCGAGATACTGCGACGCAAAGCGAAGCTAAGGGGGGCAAGAATACTATAATAGGTAGCTTTTTTTAAGACGGTTAAAATTTCTTCAATTTGCTCTAAAATCTCCCCAGAAGATAAAGCTTCTAGGGAAGTAGCGTTAATTTTTTCGAGCGTCGGGATAAAATAGTTTTTTTGATCTTGGCTAAAGTCTTTTTCTAACTGTAATTCCCGTCCTAAAAGTTTTAATAAACCAGGGGAATTAGCCAAGGTTGCCGTTAAAGGTGGTTTGGTAAACTTTGCCCCTTTGGTCAGAAATTCTAAGCTTTCTGGAGGTAATCCCATGCGACGGAAAATGGTTCCTAATAAAGAAGCATTAAAATAGGCTCTTTGATAGTGTAAAGTCGCTGTTTCATTGAAATCCAAATCGAGGGCTTTTTTGTCTAAAACTAACTGGAAAATATCTCCCCAAACTCCACAGGTTAAAGGACGATTAATCGACCAAGGCAAAGGACGAATCACTCCGGGGATAACTTCAGCGGCGATTTTTCTTGTCCAAATTGGCTGTAAATTAGTGATAGGACGGCACTGTAATAACCATAATTTTCGTCCGTCATGAGTCCATTCTATATCTTGGGGAATGCCATGATCAAGGGTTTCTAATTGCCGACAAAGATTAGCTACCTGTTGAATAATAGCTGGGGGAATATCTCCCGCTCCGATGATGATGTTTTCTTCTAAATTAACTCGATAACTTTCGGGGGTGATTCTTCCCGATACAACTCTGGTGGCATCTCCGGGTAAAGCTTCAATAACCACATCTAAACTGAGAGGATTAATCGGATCACGACTGAAGGCAACCCCCGAAAAAACTCCTCGAATTTGTTCTTGAATTAACACAGCCATGGCCGTGTTTTCTTGACCTCGATCGAGTCGATAATTAACAGCATTAGGACTATTATAGGAGGTTTGGCAACTTAAAATCGCCGCCGCTAAATTTTCTTGATCGATGACGTTAAGAATTGTGGTATATTGTCCCGCAGATGAAGCGGTTTCACTATCTTCTCCAATAGCGGAAGAGCGCACGACTAAGGGATGATTAATATCAGGATGAAGAGATTCTATTAACGGCTGTGGATCATCACCGGGTGGTAAAATCCAACCCCTAGGAATGGGATAACCGGCACGCTTAAGATAGGCTAAAGTGGCGGCTTTTTGTCCCACTTTTGAAGCAGCGAGATTGTCATCAAGAGTTTGGATAGATCGATCTCCACGAAAAAAACGAAACATAGTTTTTGATTCATTGTTAACACTTGCTTCGGGTAAGTCTAAATCGTCGGCGATTTTTTGAAAAATTGCCCCTAATAAACAGGCTAAAGCAATGGCCGTTATAATATAACCTGAATCGTGGGGACGGCGCAAGGTGAGAATTAAAGCTAATAAAAATAATCCTACCAATCTACCCGTAGATTTTTCCCGAAAAATAGTAAAGCTAATTCCACTAATGATTGAGGTGAGAAAAACAGCGACAAAATCGTGAACGATTAATCCCCAGAAAACATTAGTAGTTCCTGCACCTTTTCCTAACCAATAGCGTCCCATGACTAAGGCAATTAAAGCTAATAATTCCCAAGTAGAGCCGGTGGGAAAAAATAAACGGGTTAGGAAAATAACGATAATTCCCTTGGCTGCTTCCGAAATTACCGCCAAAATTCCCACTAATTTACCCCCATGGTAAAAGGCGGCAGTTACACCGATATTACCAGTACCTAATTGGGATAATTTACGTCCAGTTACGAGATAATTTATCCAATCGATCAGAGGCAATCCCCCGATTATAGGACAGACTAAAAAAATAAATAGGGAACCCCAAATTTCTCTCATTTAAAATGCGTCTTAGTTTACGATCTTGTCTTAGTAACGACCTTGAGAACATGAACACGAAAGCGATAGAATAAATTGAGATTAATGGCTTAAAAACCAAGCAGATGGAGCAAATAAAGGCAATAATTGCGAATTTTAAGCGGCAAAATCAACCCCTCAAACTGAACAAAAAAACGAAAAGAGTAAGGTGGACGATGCACACCCTACAGACTTAAGAAAATCTGATTGACAGTGAGATTTAATTCCGTGAAAGTCTGGGAAATTAGGCGATCGCTGTCTCGAAATTGCCGAATTTGATATTCTTCCTCAACTAAGCGACAAACAGAGATTGTCGGTTGTTTAGAAGTGCCAAGAAAATTACGCCCACCTAAGGCTGCATAATCGACAATCCAATATTCAGGAATACCCATTTCTTCATAATCAGCAAATTTTAAGTAGTAATCATCACGCCAGTTAGTCGATACCACTTCAATGATCAGAGGGATAGATGCACCCTCACTAATAATTGATTCTTTTTTCCATAATTTTTCCTGAGCGAGCTTGGTTCGATTTAGCACTAATACATCAGGAAAATAACCAGAATTTTTACCAGTAGGTCTGACAATCGCTTGGTTAGGAATTAAATAAGGAAGCCCCAGTCTATCAATTATTCCACTGAGTTTAACAGTTAAAAATCCTTTGATTTCCTCGTGTTCTCCTGCGGGTTGTGCCATTTCAATAATATTTCCATTGTGTAGCTCATAACGTACTCCAGAATTTTCAGGCAGCCAAGGGACGAATTCCTCGAAATTAACAGTTTTAGGTAAGGTTTGGCTCATAGCTGGCAAAATAGCATTCTCTCTCTACTAACTTCCTTGGCTCTATTTTAGGGTTTGCGGCAAAAAGTTTTTTGTGGGGGCAGGGTATGGGGTGTGGGGAGTTTTCTGCTGTGAACAGTGAACAGTAAACAGTAGCAATGCTCACCCTACAGACTCTCTAGACAATCTGCAAACAATCTGCGATCAAACTATCGATGCTGCGCCCCTAGATTGCACCTGCTCTGATTGGTGGGGGCGTATATGTACGCCCTTTCTTCGATCCCATAACCTCAAGAGAGCCATTAATAATTAGCCCCACCGAGATTAATTTACTTAATTCCCACTAAAAAAGTTGTACCGATCGCCATAATTGCCAATCCGATGAACTTACTAATTAGAGTCGCTTGCTTGGCTAATTTTTCCTTGATGACACTGCCAAGGAAAAAAGCACCAGATGCGATCGCTAATTGGATGACGGTAAAACCAATTAAATAGGCAACTAAAGCGGCAACTCGCGCCCCGATAATGGATTCTCCGTAGGCATAACCGTGGAAAATTCCCGCGATCATTGCCAGAGTTGCCAGAGCGATCGTATAGAGATTAGAATGATTTTGTAAACCTTTTTTCAGGGTTAAAATTACGCCAAAAAGCACCACAGAAAGAGCAACAATCCCTTCAGGAAAAAGTAAACTTATTCCCTGTAAATGAATCCCCGTCCCGATTAAAGTGGCAATCGCAAAAGCGATCGGAATTAATAAACCCTGTTCCATCCCCACAGCAATTAAACCACTAGCCACCACAAAAGCTAAATGATCTAAACCGATAACCGGGTGAGCTAAACCCGATAAAAATCCGTTCCAAAAATTATCGGGAGTTTGCCCTCCCGTGGCATGATGGGCGAGGGTTTTGCTGGCAAAAATTAACAGGAAGAGAGGGACAATAGTTAATATCTTTGTCCAGCTTTGACGAAAAATTATCTTCATTGATTACCTCAAAATTATGATTCGGAAACCCGCGCAACAATCGCCCGGTGTCGGGGACTGGTGGGGGTAATGATCGGTGCTTGAAACCCCGCTTCAACTAATGCCTGTTCGATATCGAGAGTAAAATATTGATCGAGATAGGGTTCGGTACTCTTGAGTAAGGTGAGGACATAAGGGGGCATTTTTCGATAAATTTCCGAGCGCGGATTCATATCCATCAGCGTCAAATAACCCCCCGATCGCAATAAACGACGCGCTTCGGCGAAAATTTCTCTAGTAGCCTGTTGGGGTAGTTCGTGGAACATTAAAAACGAAGATACCAGATCGTAGGACTGACTGGGTAATTGAGTTTTTTCCGCGGCTGCGTGTTGCCATTGAATCGTCTTTTGTTTTTGTTGAGCCTGGTATTGGGCAACGGCTAAATAGTAGGGAGAGAGATCTAACCCAGTTACCCGCGCTTGCGGATAAGTATCTTGCAGCGCGAAGCTGCTCATGCCGACACTACAGCCTAAATCGACAATATCGTTAATTTCTGCCTTGATTTGCTCCTTCAATATCCGGTGATATTCCCGTCGCAATCGCGGGTCGCCGTCCATCCCCGCCCCAGGCCAAATGGTAGAATGGACAGCATAGGTGGCAGATTCTACCTCAAAAGCTGGCAACCAGTCTAAATTGCCCTTTTCGTAAGCGTGCAAAGAACAAACGTAGTATTCGGGATAGACGAGATCGGGGTTTTCTACCGCTTGCAGTTCCTGACTCCAATCCCGTTGCTGCCATTGTTTGACGGTTTCTCGCCAAGGTACGCCTAGTTTTTCGGCTCTTTTAATCATCATATTGCGGGCCTGATAGCGAGCGATGTCAAAAAGCGGTTTTATGCCGAGAATACGGTTAACTAGACCAGAAACAGGATTAAAGGAGGCCGGAACGGGTGTAACTGTCATAGAAAAGCTTCGATCGTAAATTTTCCCTTTTTCATCTTATAACAGTAATCAGTAATCAGTAATCAGTAATCGGTGAAAAGACAGCACTGTTATGGCCATTTAATACTGCTCAGTTAATACCACTGACTGAAAACTCACATCTGATTACTGTTGACTGATAACAGCAAAAAGCTCCCTAACCCCCATCCGACCAATTTTTAAGTAGGTAGGTGTTGAAAACTTTCAGATGCCCCCCTTATTAAGGGGGGATTAAGGGGGGATCGGCACCCCCCTTATTAAGGGGGGATTAAGGGGGGAGCCATCTTCAATTTAATTATAACCAGCTACTTATTATGAGAACAATCGCTGAAATCAACGACAAAATCGCTAAAAAAACTGCTGTAGTCTGGACAGTAGAGGAATTAAAAAGCCGCGTGAGTGAGATGGGAATTAAGGAGGTTTTTTCCCAAGTAGATGTGGTTTGTACAGGAACTTTTGAACCGATGGAATCTTCGGGGGCAATTATTAATTTAGGTCAGACGGATCCGCCGATCAAAATTCTTCAATGTTGGTTAGATGGCATTCCTGCTTATGCTGGTTTTGGGGCGGTGGATTTATATTTAGGAGCCAGTGCTATTAGTGATCTAGCGGCCAAAAATGAGAATTTAGAGGGAGAAAATCCCGAAAGGGGCGGCGGACATATTATTGAGGATTTAATCGCCGGAAAATCGATTCAATTGCGCGCTGTCGGCCAGGCTACCGATTGTTATCCTCGCACTTCTTTTGAAACGATTATTTCTAAGGATACCATCAATCAATTTTATCTTTTTAATCCTCGCAATCTCTACCAGAATTTTATCGTCGGAGTCAATGGGGGAGAGCGGACTTTATATACTTATTTGGGACCACTACAGCCGCGATTAGGTAATGCAGTTTATTCTAACCCTGGCGCAATTTCTCCCCTGTTAAATGACCCCGATTTAGAGGCTATAGGCATCGGTACGCGCCTTTTTTTGGGAGGAGGAATCGGTTATATTGCCTGGGAAGGAACCCAACATTTTCCCCTGCAAAAACGCCTACAAAATCGCACTCCTATTGGCCCCGCTTCCACCTTAGCCTTAATTGGTGATGCGAAACAAATGAATGCTCGTTGGGTGCGAGGTTGTTATTTCAAAAATTATGGGGCTTCTTTAATGTTAGGAGTAGCGGTACCGATTCCAATTTTAAGCGAGGAAATCGTTCGACATTGTGCGGTAAAAGATGAGGAAATTGTCGCTCCAGTGGTGGATTTTTCCATTCCCCGGCGAGTCCGTCCTACCTTTGGTTTAATCACCTACGCTAAACTAAAAAGCGGTCGGATTATGATCGAGGGAAAAAGTGTTAAGGTGGCTCCTTTGGCCAGTATTTCCTTAGCCCGGGAAGCCGCTTTAGAATTAAAAGCACTGATCGAATCGGGAGAATTTACCCTCACAGAACCCGTGGCAAAAATTAATCTAGAGCGGACTTTTATTCCCCAGGATCGTTGGGGCGGAAAATTATCAATTGAGTAAAGCCTAAAGATATTATCCAACAAGGTTTTTAGATTTATTCAGCAAACCCTAATTATCGACCCAAAAGATTGGCAATATCACCACACCCCCCCGGAATGGTTGCGCGGGACTTTTCCCCACACCAACGACAACAATAGTGACGTTGTTCCTCGCTCATGTTTTTCACCCCGGTAAAATTGACATTTTCTACCACTGCTCCCGTGTGTTCTCCAGTGTCATAATTGGGGGGAACGGTACGACTGCGGGGGGTAGCATTTTCTAGGGAACCGTAAAATAAACGCATCCCTTTCATATCTGCCCCTCTTAAATTAGCTTCGTAGAGAATTGTCCGCGATAAATTTGCTTTTACCAAATCGCCATAACTTAGATCGGCCCGCACCATATTCGCTTCGCTTAAATCCGTCCAGCGCAGATCCTGTCCAGAAATGTCGGCCCCCGCTAACATTACCCCCAATTGTACTACTCTTGTACCGAACTCTCGATCCTCCGCATAACCCCCTTCCCCGTCTAGAATCGGTCGCCCTAGATAACGATCGCGTTTAATCGGTGATAATAGCCGCGATTGACTCAAAAAACGCAGTATTTTCGCTTTTCCGGCGGCATCGACACTGCTGAGGATGGAAGCGGTGCGACCTTCTGCGATCGCTCTTTCCTGGGGCCAATCTTCTAAAAATCCCTCCTCATCCAAGGCTAAATCAGAAATCCCCTGAAAATAGGAATCGATCGTCTGTTGTTGGGTAATGCGATTTTGTTGTATGGTTAAATCCTTAGAAATAACGTACTGTTCCCAGGCCACATAAACCGCTAACACGGCGATCATAATCTGTCCCAAGGCCCCCACCCACTCGGCCCAGGAACCGAACTCATCGTATTTAAAACTCTCCAACCATCGCAATATGCGATCGTAAACTCCTAAATATTTCCCTAATCCGGCCAGAGCGGCTATAAAAACGATAAAAGCGAAAACCGTCTGACGTTCAGAGGGGGTGAGATAATGGGCGATCCACTGGCGAATAGAGGGTAAAATCACCTGTAAAGATATTAATATCGCTACTATCGCCCCAGAAAAGCCTAACCAGTCCCAGCTAAAGACGAGGCCGATGGTCATCACCATCAGGGGGGCCAGTAATAACCCCGCGTTACCCGGTCGAAGGTCTTTTAATACTAGGATGCGCTGACGCAGAGGATTACGGGAAGATAAGGAGGAGACGTATTCGGAGGCATCGGGGGGCGATAAACCGGCTTTACCGTTATTTTCGGGGTTATCAGTCCTATTTTCCGCCGCGAGTTTTTCTGGGTCTTTGCGATCGCTCATACTAATCCTTGTCAAGAGAAAATAGAAAATAATTCCACACCGAAAACTGAGGCGAAAACTCTCGATAAATCTTGCTGTACTTGCCTAAGACTAATATTAGGCAGAAACTGCCCTAAACTGCCCACGGGTTTATTAGCAATCCCACAGGGAATAATCTCGGCAAACCCGCTTAAATCGGGACAAACATTGAGGGCAAAACCATGATAGGTAATCCAACGACTAACTTTAATACCGATCGCAGCTATTTTATACCCTTCTACCCATACCCCTGTCAAGCCCGCGATTCTTTGCCCCGACAATCCATAAATAGCGATAGTTTGCAGGATGACTTCTTCCAATTGTCGCAAATACCAGTGTAAATCCTGCCGATAATAGCGCAAATTGAGGATCGGATAGCCCACTAACTGCCCCGGACAGTGATAGGTAACTTCGCCTCCTCGCTCGATTCTATACACTTCTTTGTCGGTTTTGTCAAGATTAAATTTAATAAACTTAATATCTGAACCGGTACCGAGGGTGTAAACGGGGGGATGTTCCAGTAGGAGCAGCATATCGGGCAAGTCGGGATTAGCGATTCTTGCCTCCACCAGCGCTCGCTGTTGCGACCAAGCGCGAGAATAGGGAGTAATTGCCTGAATTTTTAGCCCACAGAGACGAGGCATTTTTTGAGTATTCATCGAGAGATGTGATTGTTGACGCTCCCCGCTCTAAAAAGACGGGGATTCTTCGTTCATTGAGTCTCCGTTAGCAAGCAGGATTTCTCCAACCAACCAAGAGGGAATCTCTCCCCCCCCCACCCCCCCGATGTCGGGGGGGCAGGGGGGGGTGCGTGCGCCCCACGCTACTTAATCCCTTTTGCAAGATGTTTAAAGCGGCGTTTCTGTCTCGACAATCTGTATATCCACAATGAGGACAAACATGGGTTCGAGTAGATAGCGACTTGTGGACTTTTTGTCCACAATTAGAACAATTTTGAGACGTATTATGAGGTGAGACAGCTATAGTTAACTTGCAGTATTTGTCCCCAAAATACTCTAGCCATTGCCTAAAAACAGACCATCCTGCATCGGTTATCGACTTCGCTAAATGACGATTTTTGACCATGCCTTTGATATTTAAGTTTTCATACGCGATTAAGTCGTTAGACTTAACTAAACGGAGTGCCACACTTTTGACAAACTCTTCTCGTTGCCTACTTACTCTTAAATGTTTCCGAGCATATCGCTTTCTAGCCTTGTGATAATTACGAGATTGTTTTTTACCCTTACGGTAT
>NZ_JAPZSR010000097.1:0-12086 GCF_027531875.1 Microcystis sp. LE19-84.1B
GCCAAAAGTACAGTAGAAAGAATCAAAGAACATCCAATAGTTTTGGCAGTTCAAGACACAACAAGTTTAGACTTGACAACGCAAAAAGCCAAAAAGGCATGGGTTATCTAGATTATAAAAAATCCTTTGGACTCAAAGTTCATACCACCTTAGGAGTGTCCCCGGTCGGAATAAGCTAAGACGCATTTAAACCGCTTATTCTTAGATTAGCCGAACCTCCCCCCCTGCCCCCCCGACATCGGGGGGGGGTTGCCTTTTGCCTCTTGCCTCGTCTCAACAAGCAATTTAAATTACGAACAGCTTACCTGTAGGACTAATTAATCAATATGTCTGGGCAAGAGAAGAAAAGAATTTAGGGATTGCCCAGCAACGAAAAAAAAGAGACACCCAAGAAAAAGAGGTTTAAAGACTGAGCGGGTTCCAATTATTTTTATTCATAAATATTTTACACAATTCATACCGGGTAAGCAAGACGGCTACGGCACTACTACCAAATCATTACCTCTTTTTCTTGGGTTTCTCTTTTTTTTCGTTGCTTGGCAATCCCTAAATACTTTTCTTCTCTTGCCCAGACATATTGATTAATTAGTCCTAAAGGTAAGCTGTTCGTAATTTAAATTGCTTGTTGAGACGAGGCAAAAGGCAAGAGGCAAAAGGCAACAGTAAAGGGATTGGGGGAGGTTCGGCTAATCTAAGAATAAGCGGTTTAAATGCGTCTTAGCTTAACTGTTTACTGATTACTGTTTACTGATTACTGAAAAAAGCGCCCCATCTCCCCTCTCCTAACAATCGACTGCTAAGATCGAACAGAGCGATCGATCTCTCGCTCCCACGATACCTGATAAAACTATCTATGATCATTAAAAATAACCCCTATTATCGGGCTGTAATAGGCTTTTGGGTCGCTTTCTTTGTGTTTTGGGGTTTTGGGAGTTTCTCACCCCTTCTTGCCCAAGCGAAAGAGCAACCAGCCGATGTACAATCGATTACCCCCTACCTTAAGCAATTTCAACAAAAAATTACCGAATTTCGCCTCGACAACGGACTAAAATTCATTATCCTAGAAAATCGCGATGCTCCGGTTATTTCCTTTGTCACCTACGCGGATGTGGGAGGTGCCGATGAACCGGACGGTAAAACAGGAGTTGCCCACTTTTTGGAACATTTAGCCTTTAAAGGCACAAAAACCATCGGTACTACCGATTATCTTAGCGAGAAAAAAGTCCTTGATCGCCTTGAAGCTATAGACAAAGAACTGCAAGCGGCCAAAAAAGCGGGTAAAAGCGCAGAAGTGGCTAAATTAACGGAAGAATTTCAACAAGCGAAGGCAGAGTCCGAGAAATTCGTCCAACGCAACGAATACGGGCAAATCGTCGAAACGCAGGGAGGAGTCGGTTTAAATGCCACCACTTCCAGCGATGCAACTAGCTATTTTTACAGCTTCCCGTCGAATAAATTGGAATTATGGATGTCTTTGGAATCGGAGCGATTTTTAGAACCGGTGTTCCAACGGGAATTTTACAAAGAAAAAGACGTAATTCTGGAAGAAAGACGGATGCGGACGGATAATAGCCCCTTGGGTCTATTAATCGAAGCTTTTCTCGATCAAGCTTATACTGTCCATCCCTACAAACGTCCCGTTATCGGCTACGATCGAGATATTCGCAATCTGGAACCCTCGGATATCCAAAACTTTTTCGATAAATTTTATCCTGCCAGTAATTTAACCATAGCTATCGCCGGAGATGTGGACCCAGAACAGGTCAAACAGTTAGCTGAGGTTTATTTTGGTCGTTTTCCCGCTAAACCGAAACCCCCACAGGTGAAAGTAGTGGAACCGAACCAAACCAAAACAAAGGAAATTACCCTAAAATTAGCCTCGCAGCCTTGGTATTTAGAAGGATACCATCGTCCCGCCCTCAATCATCCCGATCATGCGGTTTACGAGGTTATTGCCACTTTAATGAGTGAAGGAAGAACCTCGCGACTGTATAAAGCTTTAGTAGAGGACAAACAACTTGCCCTCGCTGCCCAGGGATTTAACGGCTTTCCGGGGGATAAATACCCGAATTTGCTGTTATTCTATGCTCTCACCGCTCCTAATGTCAGCCTGGAGCAAGTAGCGCAGGGTTTGAATTTGGAATTGGAAAGATTGAAAAATGAACCAGTTTCGGAACAGGAATTAGAACGGGTTAAAAATCAACTACGGGCAGCCCTATTAAGAGGTCTTGATTCTAACATGGGCATGGCGCGATCCTTGATTGAATACGAGGTAAAAACCGGCGATTGGCGTAATTTATTCGCCCAATTAGATGCTTATAATGCTGTCACCGCAGCCGATATTCAACGAGTGGCTAAAGAGACTTTTACCCCCGAAAATCGCACTATTGGCCGAATTTTACCAAAATAGATAGATGGGGAAATGGGGGAAGTGGGGAAGTGGGGGAAGTGGGGGAAGTGGGGGAAGTGGGGAAGTGGGGAAGTGGGGAAGTGGGGAAATGGGGAAATTTTAGGTAAAACCCCAACACCCCAACACCCCAACACCCCAACACCCCAACACCCTAACACCCTAACACCCCAACACCCTAACACCCCAACACCCCAACACCCTAACACCCTAACACCCCAACACCTAACACCGAAAACCGAAAACCTAAAATAAATATAATCATGAAAAAACGCTTACAATGGCTAGGTTTAATCCTGCTCACCCTGATAGGTGTCCTAGCTTTTCGTTCCCCGGCAATTGCCCAAACCCCGCGACATTTTACCGATTTAACTTTTCCTCCTCTTCCTGAAGTTACAGTTCCCCAATACGAGCGCTATCAACTAGATAATGGTATGGTGGTTTATTTAGTGGAGGATCGCAGCTTACCTTTAGTAAGTGGTACGGCGATGATTCGGACGGGAGGAAGATTAGAATCCGGGGAAAAAGTCGGATTAGCCGATATTACTGGAACCGTGCTGCGTAGTGGTGGCACGGAGAAACATCATTCTAATGTCTTAAATCAGTTATTAGAACAAAGAGCAGCCCTAGTAGAAACCTCGATCGATCTTAACGCTGGAACTGCTAGTTTTAGCGCTCTTAGTGAAGATTTAGAAGCAGTTTTTAATCTCTTTGCCGAGGTTTTGCGTTCCCCAGCTTTTGAAAGTCAGAGGGTAGAATTAGCCAAAGTTCAGGAAAAAGGAGCAATTGCCCGACGTAATGATGATCCCGATGATATTGCTAGTCGGGAGTTTAAAAAGCTAGTCTATGGTGATAATAGCCCCTACGCTCGTACTGTAGAATATAGCACTTTAGCTAATATTGACCGTCAGGATTTAATCGATTTTTATCGTACCTATGTCCGTCCCGACCAAATAATTTTAGGAATTGTCGGTGATTTTGATTCTCAGTCGATGAAAGCATTAATCAATAAGACTTTTGGCGATTGGAAAAATCCCGCCACTGCTCCTAAAATTGTCACCCCTTCGGCAACCCAAAAAAATCTTCAAGGTGTCTTTGTTGTCAATCAACCCCAATTAACCCAGAGTACGGTTTTATTAGGTCATCTTGGGGGTCGTTTGGATAGTCCCGACTATCCCGCTTTAACGGTATTAAATGAGATTTTAAGCGGTTTTGGTGGTCGTTTATTTAATGAAGTGCGCTCCCGTCAAGGATTAGCTTATTCTGTCTATGGTGTCTGGAATAGTCGTTATGATTATCCCGGTTTATTTATTGCCGGAGGTCAAACTCGCACCGATGCTACCGTACCTTTTATTAAGGCAATTTTAGGCGAAATCGAGCGACTTCGCAATCAACCCGTTACTGCCAAAGAATTAGAAGACGCTAAAAATGCTATTCTCAATTCTTTTGTTTTTAAGTTTGAGAAACCTGGTCAGAATTTATCGCGATTGATGACCTATGAATACTATGGTTATCCCCAAGATTTTATCTTCCGTTATCAACAAGCGGTAAAAGGGGTGACAATTGCCGATATTCAACGAGTGGCCCAACAATATCTACAACCGAATCAAATTGTGACTCTTGTGGTGGGTAATGAACAGGAAATTCAACCTCCCTTATCCAGTTTGGGAACCACGGTTAAAACTGTTGATGTCACCATCACACAAATATAAATAAATCTAGGTTGGATTGAGCTAAACTAGGTGAAATCCAACCTAGAAAAATGGGACAAATATAGCACGATATATGACTTTACAACTCACCATAAATTATCCTGAAAATTTACCCGACTTTCTTCAAAAAACACGAGAGGAATTCGAGAGAGAAGCAACTTGGGCTATGGTAGTAAAACTCTTTGAGATGAAACGTATTTCATCGGGTATGGCTGCCAATTTATTAGGAGTGGATAGGGTTAATTTTTTATTGAGATTGACCGATTTTGGCGTAGGGATGATTGACTTAACAGAAGAAGAACTATTATCAGACCTTGAAAATGCCTAAAACTGAAGGTGACGTATTGCTAAATTACAGCCCTTCTCATAAAAAAAAGTATAACCTAATTTGGTATTGACTCCTGACTGCTGACGACCGACTCCCCAAAACGAAAACTTCCTAAGTAGGGAGGCACAATTATTTGTAGGATGGGTTAGCGGTACTGTAAGCCATGCGGGCGTTGGGTTTCATGCTTCAACCCAACCTACGTTCATCTTATATTTAATTCCACCCACCTACTGATCTCACCATTGAGATAACTGCTGTAACTATTTTGAGATAACTAAGGCTATCATTGAGGAAAGTTACTGTTGAGACTCCTGATTAGTTTATTAATTTTTGTGTTAAGTAGCTAGACAATTAAACCCTTTAGAGATAGGGTGAGCGTGGCTGAGTTGGCTATTATAGAGTTTTGTAAATAAATATCAAACTCAAGGGTTTTTGAGCATGGTATCTCGCTAAACTGAAAGTATAGAGTACAGAGGTAAAAATACTTATGATGCTACTACAAGATGTTGCGAGAACCTCTAGAGAACAAGCATTAATTCTGTGGTTTGAAGAAGTGGACAGCAAAGATGTGGGATTAGTCGGTGGCAAAAACTCCTCCTTAGGCGAAATGATCCAACAATTAACCCCAAAAGGGATTAATGTCCCCACAGGATTCGCCACCACCGCTTACGCTTACCGTCACTTTGTCGAAAAAGCCGGACTAGACGCACAATTAAGACACATTTTCCAAGATTTAGACGAAAACGATGTGCAGAACCTGCAAGAAAAAGGTAAACAAGCACGCACATTAATTCTCAATACACCTTTCCCCGATGATTTAAGTCATGCGATCGCTATTGCCTATCGCCGACTCTGTGAACGTTATGGCGATGATCTCTATCATTCCATCGATGTGGCCGTTCGATCGAGCGCCACTGCCGAAGACTTACCAGAAGCGAGTTTTGCTGGACAACAGGAAACCTACCTTAACGTGCAAGGAGTCAGGGGAGTTTTAGAAGCTTGTCATAAATGTTTTGCCTCTTTATTCACCGATCGCGCTATTTCCTACCGTCATCATAACGGTTTCGATCACTTTGCCGTCGCCCTTTCCGTCGGTGTCCAAAAAATGGTGCGTTCAGATCTAGCCACCTCCGGGGTGATGTTTTCCATCGATACGGAAACAGGGTTCAAAAATGCCGCTTTAATCACGGCAGCCTACGGTTTAGGGGAAAATGTCGTGCAGGGTGCTGTTAACCCCGACGAATATCTGGTTTTTAAACCCACTCTTAAAAACGGTTACAAACCCATCCTCGAAAAACGCCTCGGCAGTAAAGCGATCAAAATGATCTACGATGATGGAGGATCGCGTCTCACCAAGAATATCCGAGTTAACAAGCTAGAACAGGATCAATTCTGCATTAATGACCAAGAAATCCTCACTTTAGCCCGTTGGACGACCCAAATCGAGGAACATTACTCGCAAGTGCGCGGAACCTACACCCCCATGGACATCGAATGGGCAAAAGATGGGATCACGGGAGAACTGTTTATCGTTCAGGCGCGTCCAGAAACCGTACAATCGCAAAAAGCCGCTAATATCCTTAAATCCTACGAGATTAAGCAAAGAAGTCAAGTTTTAGCGGTGGGACGGAGTGTAGGTGCGGCAATCGGTCAAGGAAAAGCCAGAGTCATCCTCAGTGTAGATAAAATCAACAACTTTAAACCGGGAGAAGTTCTCGTCACCAATCGCACGGATCCCGACTGGGAACCGATTATGAAACAAGCAAGCGCGATCGTTACTAATCAAGGTGGTCGTACTTGCCATGCCGCTATTATCGCACGAGAAATGGGTATTCCGGCGATCGTGGGTTGCAATAATGCCACGGAAACGATTAAAACTGGTCAGGAAATCACCGTTTGCTGTGCGGAAGGGGATGAAGGGAAAGTTTACCTCGGATTGCTACCCTTTGAAATTTGCGAAACTCACCTGGATAATTTGCCGCAAACTCGGACAAAAATCCTGATGAATATCGGTAATCCTGAAAAAGCCTTCGCTTTTGCCGATATTCCTGCCCAAGGTGTCGGTTTAGCGCGTCTAGAGTTTATTATCGCTAACCATATTCAGGCCCACCCCAGCGCTTTGCTGAAATTCCAGGAACTGGAAGAAGGGGACGTAAAAGACCAAATCGCCGAATTAACCAAACACTACGAGGATAAACCCCAATTTTTCGTCGATAAATTGGCCCGGGGAATTGCCATGATTGCAGCCGCATTCTACCCCAAAGATGTAATTGTGCGGATGTCCGATTTTAAATCCAATGAATACGCTAATTTATTGGGTGGCAAACCCTTTGAACCCAAGGAAGAAAACCCGATGATCGGTTGGCGCGGCGCTTCCCGTTATACTGATCCTAATTATCGTCAAGCTTTTGCTTTGGAATGTCGGGCGCTGAAAATGGTCCGGGAAGAAATGGGATTAACTAATGTGATTCCAATGATTCCTTTCTGTCGTACCCCCGAAGAAGGGATGAGAGTCCTCGAAGAAATGGCGAAAAATGGTCTCGAACGCGGGGTTAATGGTTTGCAAGTTTATGTGATGTGTGAGTTACCAAGTAATGTAATTCTTGCCGACCAATTTGCTCAGGTGTTTGACGGATTTTCGATCGGTTCTAATGATTTGACCCAATTAACCTTAGGATTAGATCGGGATTCTGCCCTAGTTGCCCATCTTTTTGATGAACGGAATGAGGGAGTTAAACGCATGGTTAAAATGGCTATTGAAACCGCTAAAGCCCATAATCGCAAAATCGGTATCTGTGGTCAAGCCCCCAGTGATTATCCCGAATTTGCTCAATTTTTAGTGGAATTAGGCATCGATTCCATCAGTCTTAATCCTGATTCTGTCCTCAAAACTTTATTGATGGTGGCAGCAGTGGAGAAAGGACAATAGTTTAGTGACAAAGGTGGGCAAGTCCCACCTTTTTTTGTCTTGGTATGTTGAGAATATTAATCGAGTCTATTTAATTGCTAATTATTATATAGCGTTTCTGATTCACAAGAGGTACATTATCGATGTTGAAAAGCTTAATCAGCAAAGGTTTAAGTGTGCCGCACAGATGCGAGAACCGCTATATCATCAGTTTAATCATAGAAATGGTAAGGGAGGTTGAAAACCCTCGATAAATGGCTTTTGTATAATAACTTTTTTGGGATAATTGGGAGAAAAATTAACCTCTTGTGGAACTTTATCAATTAATTTTTGATCTACGGTATCAAAATAATCAAGCTTCATCCTAATCGCTGTAGCGAGATGTAGTGCATCAAAGGGTTGTAGTTTATAACTCCTAATCAGATAACGATTGATTTCCGATGTCTCTCGTTCAAATCCTACTAACTTTATCCATTCATTAGAAAATAGGTTGTTAATAATATCTTCCTGCTCTAAATCAGATAAATCTCGTTTCGCTTTTAGAGATTTAATATAAACAACTTCAGCCATGATAAAAGCTGATGTATAGAGTTAAATATATCCCTGTTCTGCTGCCAGTAAAATATCCTTACATTGTTCATAATACTGGGGTTCTTCATTAAAAAAACTGATAAAGATTCCCGAATCACAATAGTGTTTTTTGATAGACTTTTTTTTCAAGACTAACCTCTAATTGAATTGATAATATTAGACAGGGAAGAAGCAGCAGATTTTTCAGGAAAAACTTTCATTTCTTGCACTTGAATATTGATTTTTTCTCCATGCAAATACTGCCGAATTAACCCAAAAACATAAACTCTTTTTCCTAAAGCTTCTCTAGCTTGTTCAAAAAGTTCTTCAGGAAAAAAACATTTAATAATTTTGTTATCAGTTAGGCTACGAATCCCCATCTTTTGACGATTGGCAATATTAATAGATACTAACTGCCCTTCAATAGAGCCATAAATACTGTAAAAATTTTGAGTAATTTCATCTACATTAGCCGCTATATTTTTAGTAACATAAAACCTCCAATTTTCCGTAGAAAACTCGATATCAGCAAAATCATTTGGATCGATTAATTCGCTAAACTTCTTGAGATTATACAGGGCTTTATTGTTGAAGTACAAGGGACGTTGAGGTTTTTCCTTAATCAATTCTTCTAAACTATCTCTAAAAACATTGATAATTCTTTGAGGACGCTCAGTTTCCACCTGTTCATCAAGGATATTTGCTTCGGCTGTCATAATAATACTTCCTTGTTGAACTTCCGTAATTGCCCACTCTACTCCCACCTCTCCCGTATCTGATATTTCTTGATCAATTTCCGTCAGGATTATAGAAAAACTCTCTAAAAGTTTTTGGAATTTCACCATAGGAAAATAAGGACCATCAACCTTGAGAGTCAATCTCGCCCTTGATAATCTAGTGGATGAGTAGTCGTTAACTGTAATTTCGTTATTGGTCATCAAATATCATATACAATTTATAATGTACCTGTGAAATTTCTACCCGTTGGCCGTGAGACTGTAAACTTGGCACTGAAAACTGAAGATTTACGAGATAAACTTCACCTATAGGACTCCGACTAGCCGTGCTTAAAGCAATTATCCCTGAACATCAGTTTTTTTGTACTAACCCAACTAACTTTATCATACTGAAAATACATATAGCCCACTATGGCTATTTTTTAGTTGTCTCTTAACAAATATTAACTTTAAACTGCGATTAAGAGATAAACTTAGATTTCGTCAGGATTAAGGCCTAATTCCCGCAGTTTATTGGCTAATCGTTCCGCTCGTTGTTTTTCCTGATTATAGCTAGTGAAAGCTTGTCCATCGGGATAAAAAAGCAACATTTCCGGTTCGATCCCCCCTTAATCCCCCCTTAATCCCCCCTTGATAAGGGGGGTGCCGATCCCCCCTTAATCCCCCCTTAATCCCCCCTTGATAAGGGGGGTGTCTGATAATTTTTAACGCCTACCTACTTATAAGCCAATAACACCACTCCCAAGGGGTCTAGTATAATTAGAAGAGGTTGATCAAAGGGGGTTTATGGACGATAAAACCACAAAGCCGGAAGCATCGGAATCTGAAGAGAAAAAAGAATCAGATTTTGACCAGGAAAAGGAACAGGCTCAAGTTTGGACGGGAAAAATCACTGCTTTTGCTGCCCACCAACTCCGAACCTCCGCTCCTTCCCTTCCAATTATCGGGGGTAGCATTACAGGCATCTTAACTTGGCTTAGTCAACATGACACGGTTAAGGCGATTATTGTCGGGGGAGTCACTTTTATCGTCACGGGCTTTTTTACCTACGGATCAGCCTGGAGTAAAGCGTTTTTAGAAGTGGCAAGAACCAAAGGTAAAGATCACGGTAAAGGTACAGCCTTAAGCTTTTTTGTTTGGCTAGACAAAGGACTGGAAAAAATACGTTGGCAATTAGCTAATCCTGACGGGAAATATTTAATTAAATTACGGGATTCAGATTGTCGTTATGATGATATTGAAGGGATTGAAGATGCAATCTTTGGTTTTTCTACTCCAGAACTAGAAGAAATTTTTATTAATTTGGATCTGAGTCAATTAGAACTGCGCTCAGAAGAAGAATCTAAAGGTACGCAGGATGATATTTGGGATTTATTGCGACGGGCTAAAAAGAGGACAAATTTACGGTTGTTAATTCTGGCTCCTGGTGGACGAGGAAAAACGACTTTATTGCGTCATTTAGCCTATAACTACGCTCTAAAACAACCGAAACAAAATGCACCTTTTTTAATTCCTGTCTTTTTACGTTTACGGAGATGGCAGGAAGTGATTACCACCACAGAAGGATTGGATTTACCAACCTTAATTGAGCGACATCTTAAACAAGATATTTCTCAAGAATTAGATTTACCTGAGAACTGGGCTAAAAGTCATTTAACCCGTCAGCAAATGTTAGTGATGTTTGATGGTTTTGATGAAATTAAACCCGAATATGCCGAAAAAGTCAGTCAATGGATTGGCAAACAGTGGCATGATTTCCGTCAAAACTATTTTATTTTAACCTCTCGTCCCAAAGGCTATCAAGCGTTTAGCTCTGAGCATAAACCTCGGCAAAAGGTGTTTATTAATGAATTTACCGATAAAAATATTCAGGATTTTGTGTATAAATGGTATTTCTGGCAAGAGCAGGAAACCAGAGTTCGCAGAAGTTTAAAAGCTAAACAAGAAGCTGCCGACAAAAAAGCAAAGGATTTAATTAATCAGTTATTTGCTCTCGATGATTCCGGGGAAAGTTCTACTCTATTAGCCTTAGCGAGAAATCCCTTAAATCTGAATATGATAGTACAGTTACATCGGGCAAACTTTGGCTCGGGACAAAAATTACCTCAGCAACGAGTGGATTTATTTCGCCGAATTTTTGATCTGCAATTGATCACTCGCCCTCAAGCTAGGGGCATTGATATGATTTTAGATAACAATGAGGAAAATCATCGTCAACGGGTATTGCAACAGTTAGCCCTGAAAATGGGAAATACAACCACGATTGAATATTCAGAATTACTAAGTCAGATGCAAGGTTTTATTCAGGAATTGGGTTATCCTGAAAGCACTTCGGCTAAGGATTTTGTAGAGCGGTTAATTCATGTGAGTGAGTTAATTTTGAAAAAGGATGAATACTATGAGTTTGCCCATAATCTTTTTCAGTCCTATTTAATTGCTTTGGAAGTTAAACGGTTAAAGCAAGAAAATTTACTCAAGGAAAATTGGGAGCAAAATCTCTGGTACGAGGCTTGCATTATGTATGCCACTTTATTGACTAATCCGACTGATTTTATTGTTAATTTTTATAATCAAGATAATCCTAAAGCTCAGGGATTAGCGGAGCGATGTTATCGAGAATTACCTGTTAAAAAACGTCGAGGTTTGGAATTTTTAGAACAAAAACGACAGACTTCTCTCTTTACTCAACTAGAAACCTATCTGAAAAATGGCCAATGGCGCGAAGCCGATGAGGAAACGGCGCGGTTAATGTTGTTAATTGCTAAAAGGGAAGATGAAGGCTGGCTAGATGAAGAAAGCATTAACAACTTTCCCTGTGAGGAATTACGCACCATTGACAAGCTCTGGGTAGATAATAGCGGCGGCAAATTTGGCTTTTCTGTGCAGAAAAAAGTCTGGCTGGATTGCGGTGGTGTCCCAGGGGAATACGATTATGAGGTGTATAAAAAATTCGCTGACGAGGTGGGTTGGCGCAGGTGGCGCAGGAGCGGACACTGGTTGAGCTATGATGAGCTAACTTTTTTATTAAACAGTAGTAAACACGCACATTTGCCTTTTTTTAAGTGGTTCCCTAGTAAGTACGCAAGGGCTGGTCATGCTCTTTTCTGGCGCAGAGACTTGTAACCTGTAATATATCACAGATTTAGACATCTTAAACCAGTAAAAAGCCCCCCTTATCAAGGGGGGTTGGGGGGATCAAACCTATGCAATTAACCAATCATCTTCAACCAGTAAAAAGCCCCCCTTATCAAGGGGGGTTGGGGGGATCAAACCTATGCAATTACTGAGAGGGGGACAAGCGAGCTAGAAGGTAGATAGGGCAAGCGATATAGCTCTTTGTCCTTTGATGTAATCCTTCAACCGATAGCGGCTAATTTGCATTAGCTCTTCTATATTTTTTTGGAACATTTGATGTAGCTGTAGC
>NZ_JAPZSR010000157.1:0-11073 GCF_027531875.1 Microcystis sp. LE19-84.1B
ATTTTTGCCTCAAACCCTATCGGCGTAAGAACTTCAGGATTTTGTGTCCAGTAGTTCATTAGTATTTCATTGCTTGAACTCAGGCTCTGTAAGACTTTTAGCCATAGCTAGTATGTTTATACGGGGGAAGTCCAGTTATAATGAGGTTAAATTAATGATAGGTAGGGTGCGTTACGACGGATTGTTAGATTTAAGTTTAAGCAGAGATTGTCGCCGTCTAACGCACCCTACGTTTTACTAATTCATAATTCATAATTTTAAGGAAGTAGTAGGGTGCGTTAGCGATAGCGTAACGCACCAAATAAATTAATGATAGATAAGAACTCTTGCAAATTAATTATATGTTATAATGAGGTTAAATTAATGATAGGTGTGGTGCGTTACGACGGATTGTTAGATTTAAGTTTAAGCAGAGATTGTCGCCGTCTAACGCACCCTACGTTTTACTTGCAACAAGGAAATAATTCCTAATTTTAAGGAAGTCCCAGACAATAAAACGCTCCCCAGTAACGATAATCCTGAAAAGGCACTGCATCGGGAGCAAAATCGTCAAGCCACTTGATCAATTCGCCGATTTTCTGATAATTGGCCCCAGCAGCATTGACGTTGGGATCCTTAGTTTGGCGCAGTTGTTGCCAAATCTGGAAAGCCTGCTTCAAATCGGCATCTAAACTGTCCAGCCAGTCTTTTTGGCGAGTCTCCCGCAACGCTTGACGAGCCTGATGTAGAGCCGTTAAACGTTCCTCTCCGGCCCGCCGTGCGCGATGGTACTCCCGCGAAAACAGCGCCGTAGCTAGATCAGCCACGGCCCAATGACTACTAATCACAGCACGAGCGCCCCCCAGCAGAAAGCCTGTACTCAAGCTGAGGGGTTCGTCCAGTAATTCCGGTCGCAGGTTTCCCTCTTGATCTCGGGAAGTGGCAAAACTGAGACCGGTTTCACAACAGGAGAGAAACACTTCCAACAATTCGGGAAAACGCCACAGGGGACTAAGTAAATCCCGGAGGGTGACTTTTTGCTCTTCGGCTAGGAGGAGATGGGAGTTGAGGGGATCATCGGGGCGGCTGGTGGCGTGGTGGCTGGAGAGCAAAGCCTGTACTTGTTTGAGCAATTGCAGATAAGAGTCGGGGGTGACAGTGCGCCCCTGTAGCCGCCGTTGGCGAGGCACATTCCAGGTTTGGGCCACCCACTCACACTCTAGGGGAGTATAGGGCAAATCCTCTGTGGTGTTTTCCACAATCCCCAGGGTGTGGGGACTGGGTTGCGATCGCTCTCGGCACAGTCCGAGAATTTTCGTACTAGGGACAAACTGAAGGCGAAAGCGATCGCCCAGAAGTTGACCTTGGGCGGTGGGTAGAAGGTCGAAGGGAATTTGGTGCAGGAACAGGTGGGGAATCAGAATTAACTCAGTGATGCCCTGGAGGTGCTGTTGGATGAGGGTGTCGAATTGCAGGCGGGTTGCCAGTTCTTGCAGACGAGTGGCCATGGCTTGGTGCCACTCATGCCGACGCTGCTGGCGGGATTGGGCGGTCTCTGCTTGATTAATCTCAATGTAGGGGATAACCCAGTTGACGACCAGCCAGTTTTGCAGGTCGTCGGCAGACTCCGGGGGATTGGGAATAGTGTGGCAGTTGACCCATTCCCCGCCATCCTGGGCGGGGCGACGCAGGACAAAGATGTGGGTATGGGTGGCGGTGGTGTAGAAGCTGAGGAGGGCAGTCTGGGGGGATGGAAGCAGCGCCGTTAGTTCATCGAGTCGGGGTTGGGGTTGGGGTTGCTGAAGTTGGGCGGTGATGGCATCAAAGCGGTAGAGAGCATCCCAGGCTTGACGTTCAGCGGCTTCGGCGGCGTGGAGTTGTTCCGGGGCAAAGCTGGCGCGGGTGTTGCCGATGGGGGCGGGTTGGGGTTTCTGGGGGAATCCGGGCTGGTCGAGGGGGTTTTGACGGAGTTGGGATTGGATCTGACGGCTTTCCTTAACCTGCTGGTACCAGGCTTGGATCTCTGGGGGAATGCGCCCATCGGCGTAGAGGTCGCCCACAGCGATGAGGTCGGCGAGGCGTTTGGAGCGGGAACGTTCGACGGTTCGCAGCGCCAGGGAGAGGTCGCCTTGGTTAACGGCGGCTTGGATCAGGTTTTCATAAACGCCGATGGACTCGCGGACAATCTCTTGGCGAAGGGCTTCACTCGTTGCCCAGGCGCGGCTTTGTTCAACGGCTTCCACGGCGACGCTGTAGCCTTCGATGGCAATGTCCCACCAACCCTGCTGGAAACCGAGATTGCCTAAGTTGCGCCCACTTCTCAGGGTGTCAGCAGGTAAGAGAGTGGGGTTGAGAAAGGAAAGTGCTTCTCGATAATTGGCGATCGCCCGTTCTAGGTTGGCTACCGGCTCTTGACCCAGTTCGGCTTGGGTGACGTAGGCTACGCCCAGACCAGTGAGGGTTTGGGCTAAATATCTTTCTAATCCGGTTTGGCGGAAGATGGTGGCGGCTTCGGTGAGGGCGGCGATCGCCTGTTCTAGGTTGGCTACCGGCTCTTGACCCAGTTCGGCTTGGGTGAGGTAGGCATTGCCCAGATTAGTGAGGGTTCCGGCTAAATCCCTTTCTAATCCCGGTTGGCGGCGGATGGCGGTGGCTTCCTTGAGGGCGGCGATCGCCCGTTCTAGGTTAGCCACTGGCTCTTGACCCAGTTCGGCTTGGGTGTAGTAGGCTACGCTCAGATTAGTGAGGGTTCTGGCTAAATCCCTTTCTAATCCCGGTTGGCGGTAAGTTGTGGCGGCTTCGGTGCCAGTGGCGATCGCCCGTTCTAGGTTGGCTACCGGCTCTTGACCCAGTTCGGCTTGGGTGCGGTAGGCTATGCACAGATTAGTGAGGGTTTGGGCTAACTCCCTTTCTAATCCGAGTTGGCGGCGGATGGTGACGGCTTCGGTGTCGGTGGCGATCGCCCGTTCTAAGTTAGCCACCGGCTCTTGACCCAGTTCGGCTTGGGTGAGGTAGGCATTGCCCAGATTATTGAGGGTTTGGGCTAACTCCCTTTCTAATCCGGGTTGGCGGCGGATGGTGGTGGCTTCGGTGTAGGCGGCGATCGCCCGTCCTAGGTTGGCTACCGGCTCTTGACCCAGTTCGGCTTGGGTGCAGTAGGCAGCGCCCAGATTAGTGAGGGTTAGGGCTAAATCCCTTTCTAATCCCGGTTGGCGGAAGATGGTGGTGGCTTCGGTGTAGGTGGCGATCGCCCGTTCTAGGTTGGCCACTGGCTCTTGACCCAGTTCGGCTTGGGTGAGGTAGGCACTGCCCAGATTAGTGAGGGTTTGGGCTAAATCCCTTTCTAATCCGGGTTGGCGGCGGATGGTGGTGGCTTCGGTGTGGGCGGCGATCGCCCGTTCTAGGTTGGCTACCGGCTCTTGACCCAGTTCGGCTTGGGTGCTGTAGGCTATGCCCAGATTAGTGAGGGTTCCGGCTAACTCCCTTTCTAATCCCAGTTGGCGACGGATGGCCGCGCAAACTTCGTATCCATAGACGGCAATGGCTAGGTTAATGCGTGGATTACCTTTAGGAAATTCATGAAAAGCATAAGCAAGACGATAGAGGAGTACCCCTAGTTGGGAGGCTTCCTCTGGACTGGCTTGTTCCTTGGCTTGATTTCCCCAAGCACGGAGGAGGTTAAGTAAGTTTTCATCTAAGAGATGGAGGTTATTGTCAAGCAGGGGATAAATTACTTGGCGGTTTCCGCGACTTTCTGCGATAGTTTGCAGTAGGGTTTGTAAAAAATTGCCGTAGGGGTTTTGGTTGTCTCTGGGCGGGTCTAAAATTTGCTCTAACCGTTGCGCCAGATTCAGCAACCATCTCCCGTTATTGCTGTCTCCTTGCTGTTCTAAGAAGCCTGCATACTGCTTCATCACAGCGACTAAGCCTGCATCAACTAATTCCGTGTTAGCTTGTAATAGCGCTGGTTCCTGACCATTTTCGCACTGGAGGAGCGCTTGGATTAGGGCTAAGTAAGCTTCTATTCTTGCTTCGTTCATGATTGTTTTTAGTAGTTTTTAGTAGGGTGCGTTAGCGATAGCGTAACGCACCAAGTTAAATTAATGATAGATGTGGTGCGTTACGACGGATTGTTAGATTTAAGCTTAAGCAAAGATTGTCGCCGTCTAACGCACCCTACATTTTACCATTCTACTGTTTCATATTTTTACAGTGGTGCGTTACGACGGATTGTTAGATTTAAGTTTAAGCAGAGATTGTCACCGTCTAACGCACCCTACATTTTACCATTCTACTGTTTCATATTTTTACAGTAGTTTATTAGTAGGGTGCGTTAGCGATAGCGTAACGCACCAAATAAATTAATGATAGATAAGAACTCTTGCAAATTAATTATATCTTATAATGAAGTTAAATTAATGATAAGTGTGGTGCGTTACGACGGATTGTTAGATGATTGAGTAGGGGCGAAGCATTCGGACAATAACCTATTACTGAAACCCTAGATTTCCTATCCGAATGCTTCGCCCGTACCCCGAATTTTTCTCTAGCAAACTCAATTCTAGTCTAATTATAGTAGGGTGCGCTCTTCGATAGCGTAACGCACTGCCCATAGCAGATTAATTAAAGATTTATCAAAAAAGAACTAACTTAGTCGATTTTGCTATAGAATAATAATGCTTAGAGTTTATTATTCTGCGACGGGCTATGGGATCAATTGAGCAACTGACAGAAGAGATATTGTCCTTACCTAGTGTATCAAGGGCGCTGCTTGCAGACAAGTTGGTAGAAAGCTTAGAATTCGATACCGATTCAACAATTCAGGCAGTTTGGGTAACTGAAGCAAAAAGACGAAGAGGCGAGGTTCGGGATGGCTCTGTGCAGCCAATTTCGGGGGAAGAAGCTCTGGCTCAAGTTAGACGACTGATTGAGCCATGAGGTATGTATTTCACCCTGAAGCTCTCACTGAATATAGAGATTGTAAATATCCTAACTGCTTTGGCGGTTGTTATAATTACAGATAATAATAGTCAAAATTAAAAGGTAAGTATGCGCTATAAAGTAAGGTTACAAGAGAGTGAGGAAGGATATGCGATATGGTGTCCAAGTTTACCAGGATGCTGGTCGCAAGGCGAAACTAAAGAGGAGGCTTTAGAAAATATCAAGGATGCAATTCAACTCTACTTAGAGACAGTTGAAGAAATAAATAAGGATGATGAATCTCTTTATATTGATTTATCCCCTGAAATTATAATGTTATCCATTAATCTAGACCGAGAAACCGAGAACTATCTAGCGGACATCATTTCTGAAGAGAATATTAGCTCAGAAGAACTTCTGAAAAAACTCATTTACGAACATTGGCAAAGCTTAAAACCGCGTAAAACTTTATTACAACGCCGGGGAGGTCATCCTCAGCATCTTTTAGAAAATGCTCCACCTGATTTGTCATTGCGAGAAAACCGCAAAAAAGTAGTGGCAGAATATATAGAAAACCATCATCAGCAACATCATTAATGACAAATTATCCCCCCAAAATTATTACAGATAGTAGCATTCTATTCGCCTATTACAGTTCCCAAGATAATTATCATCGGGCTGTTGTCAACTTTTTTGAACAATGTTCCAGCGACTTGATTACAACTGTTGCTTGTATAACAGAAGTAATGTATCTTTTAAGCCATAATTATCGAACACAAAATGAATTTTTAAGTGATTTATTCCACCAGCTTTATCAATGTATTCCCCTTTTACCACAGGATTTTGCCAGAATCATACAACTTAATGAACAATACGCTGACCTACCGGGAGATTTTGCAGATCTATCTTTAATTACTATTTCTGAAAGACTTAATATTTCTGCAATTATTACCTTAGATAATGACTTTGATGTTTATCGCCGTTATCGAAAAGAACCTTTTGAACGAATCTATTTATAACAATAAAATTTCAGGGCTATTTCATTCTAAAATGTGATGTCATCAAGGGGAAGCAACCCTTCATCTATATCAGGAAAATTGTCTGTAATGTCTGACAAAGTAGTCAGCAAAAAAAGTAGAGAACTGGAAGAAATCGGCTCAATGATTAAGCGATGACCTTCTTTGCGTAACAAAACCTCTGTGCTTGATAAGGCCAGTTCAGGAGGAATAGTTAATACTTGCTCTTGTCCACTTGTTCGTAAAGAAACCTGACATAAATTTTGCATCTGTTGACCTCTTTGTTAATGATCACCTTACTATAATAGACGCTTCTAAGACAGAATATTCAGTATCTAAAACTTCTACTCCAAAGGTTTCAATATGAAAACGAAGTGCTGATTTCGCATCTTCTAAAGCTTCTTGATATGAGTCGCCTTCACCAATGACAACTCCTTCAATACCTAAAGGATAAGCAATATAACCATCTGGGTGTTTTTCAACAATTATTTTAATGCTTTTCATAATTATTTTTTAAATAAATTTTCCCAATTCATCAAGCAAATCCATCGCCACCTCTAGCCAGTCCACCGCACCCTCTGAAGACGGCTCAGGCGTTGCTTCTCTTACCCCTTCCGGACGCGAGACTAAGGGTTTAAAATTCTCATGATTCTCGCTGGCCTTCTCTTCTAAAAAGTCCTTTAATAGCGTCGGACGCTCATAGTTCTGCCGATAGTCCCAGACCCAGTTTAACACCGTAATTACCTCCGCTCGCTGTTCCGCTGACCAGCCTTGTTTATCGATATACTGCGCCATGATTTGCTGACACTTTTCCCACCGATGGTAAGCTTCCCACAGCGCCGATATAGGTTTCCTCATCGCCAAGGACACCGCGCCGCCTTCTGGGAAATCCTGACGCAGGTCAGAACTCAACAGAACCCCAGTTAACCAAGCTCCTCCTTCCCCTAACTCGACTAAAATATAGGCTAGGGTTGCCGGATTTAGGTCAATTTCGACCCTAATTTGGCTTAAATCTAACGGTTCTCCACCAGAGTCTTGAGGAATCAATACAGCTTCCAGTTTACCTAGCTTGGGTAGTACCACTTGAGCATTATCAGCCGCCGCAGCATCTACCTCTATCCCATGCTCTTCTAGATAATCTGTCAGCACCGCCGCCGCTAAGGTGTTCTGACGAAATTCCCCAAAGCTGGGATAGGGAACCCAAACAGAGTCGGCTAAATCTGTTTTAGGGTCTAAACCCGCAATTTTAGCTAACTCAACCAGATCATCTGTATCTGCATTAGCAAGACGCAGGTACAGTTCTTCAACTTCTCGAATAAAATCTGCATCACTCATAACGTAATACCTGACGACTTAGATAGGGTTGGGTTTTATGCTTTAAAAATAACTTAGCTAAGGCTAACTCAAATATGTTTAATTTTTCGTGTCGATAAATATCATCTTTAAATAAATTTTCTAAACCTGTAATCACAACCTGACGCATTTCAGGAGTAAATGTCGCTTCAACGCTCCAGGGAACACCCGCAATTAACATTTTACCCAGGGAATCCGCTAATTCCCCAATCAAAACAGGCTCACCTGTCCTATTCTCGAACACCCACACAGGCTGATTATTTGCTCCCTTATGACTAATTTGAGCTATTTTAAGCTGAAACTTATCCCCCTGGGACTCTTTCCGACGCTGTTCTCTAACTCCCTTTAAGCTTGCTTTCGATAAATCAGGAGTTATAGAGCCTTCTAGTTGAGACTTGCTTTCCTGTTCTCCTCCTAACTGACGTTCAATCTCCAACTCCCTTGCTAAAATCTTTTTCAATGCTTCATTTCTCAACTCAGGAGGCATTTGGCCATTCTCCAGTTTTAAGCGTAACTCTCCCCCCCGCAAACCAAACTTAACCCGTCCAAAAGAAAAATCAAGCCACTGCTGATTAAAATTAAGCCGCACCGATAGGTTGATCGCCTCTGGGTTAGACTTTTTGAAACGGGAAAAAACACCCTTAGACTCAGACGTAACCAGTTCTCCCGAAATCTCCAAGTGCAGACATTCGGGACACTTATTATCATGTTCTGTCACCGCAATTGCCCTTGATTGCTTTGCCATCATACTAGGCCTTTCAAACCCTTAACTGTAATAATTGTACTGTATGTGGGGTTTGCGGCAAAAAGTTTGTTGTTTTGCTCATAAAGTCCCAAAACCATTTTTTAGCAAAGCTGCTACCGATATTCAGCCAGTCCTAATTAGTTAGAGCAAGCCTCAAGAATTCCTAGCCAATTAACTAAGGGGTTATCTTGATGCTTGCTGCTATCAGCTTAATTTTCTTCGTCCGCTTCTGGGGTTGGTTGTGGTAAACGAGCGATAAAATCTTTCATTTTGGGATGATTAAACATTTTCTCCGTGTCTTGCAGAAGACGTTTACCCCAGAGATTTTCCCCTAAAAATTTCAGACTGGCATAACGACTATCGCTAGTGAGAGCGGCCTGAGCTAATTTGATGCCCTCCTCAGTTTTTCCTTGACTATAAATAGCCACCGCAATAGCTAACTGAGGTTCTGGCTGTTTAGGATCGATTTTCAAAGCGGTGCGCCAATCTTTAAGAGCCGCTTCCTTATCACCCTGTTCGTATTTAACTAAACCAATATTATTAATAGCCGGCCAAAAATTTTTATCTTGACTAACAGCTTTTTCGTAAGCTGCAATCGCATCAGGATATTGTGCTAACTTGAGATAGGAATTACCGAGATCAAAAAGAGCGGGGGAGACATCGGGTTTCATTTGCAAACCCGCTTCAATCTGGGCAATAGCAGACTGGTAATCTTGATTCTGAAAATAAGCACTACCGAGGGAAAATTTAATATTAGCGTGGGCATCGGCGGGAGCAAGGGACAAAGATTGATTTAATGCCTGGATACCGGGTTGCACCTGATCGTCTTGCAGATATAAACTACCGAGAATAAACCAAGTTTGATAGAGATGGGGGGCCAACTGCACCGCTAACCTAGCTCGTCCAAGGGCGGCATCGGTACGGCGAAAACGAGCTAATTGGATAGCATCCTCAGCCATTTCAATTCCCGCTTGTTCCATCTGTTCTAACTCCGGTTCGATGGCGTAGGGGAGTAGCGCTTGGGAAAAAGCTGGCGGGCTGCCAGCGACGAAAAAAATGAGCAAAGAAATGATTAATCGAAGTTTTGGCACAGTTTACCCCCGCGATAGGCCTTTTTTAATCAGTCTATCTCGCTTGGGGGTTGTTGGCTAAAGAAACAACAAAGGCAACTCTAGAGACGTTAGTATATAACCAATTAACTTTTGGCTGATCGATGGCAATAACCGTGTTGGGAAAATCAAATCGCCCCCTATTTTGGATATTCGGACTCATGGCTAGTGGTTTTCTGGCGGTGGGAGTGGTTTCTTATCGTTTGCTGCAAACTCCTCCCCCTGCCCTAGAATTGGCGAAAATGACCGTTCCTGCTCAACGGGAAACCCTCGCTGTGGAAATTAAAGCTAGTGGTAGGGTGGAACCAATCCAAAGTGTCAACATTAGCCCGAAAAACCCCGGCCGATTAGTGCGATTATTGGTGGATCAGGGCATGATCGTTAAAAAGGGACAAACCCTCGCCGTCATGGATAATTTAGAGGTATATGCCCAAGGAATGCAGTCAGAAGCGCGTCTGCGGGAAGCTCTAGCCAGTCTGGAACAGGCTAAACGCAGTATTCCCGAAGATATCCGGCAATTACAAGCCCGATTTTATCAGGCCCAGGCCAGTTATAAGCAATTAGAAGCCCGTTTAGCTCAGGCCAAAGAAAGAATTCCCAAAGATTTAGACCAACTGCAAGCTCAGGTACAAGCAGCCCAATCCCGGTTTCGACTAGCAGAAAATCGGGTTAAACGCAATGAAAATTTAGTCCAGGAAGGAGCGATCGCTCAAGACCAATTTGATGCCGTCCTCAATGAATATCTCAATGCTAAGGCCAATTTAGAGGAATCGATCCGCCGTTTGGAACAAGCGGATAAAACCGCTTCCCCAGAAGTAGCGGGAATTGAGCAGGAAATGATCCGAGCGGCAGCAGCGATCGCTGAAGCGAAATTTGCCCTCGAACAACGCCAAAAAACCCAAGAAACGGAGCTTGCTCGACTAGAATCATCTGTAGCGGCTGCTAGGGCCAATTTAGAGCAAATTAAGATTCAATACCGCGATACGGTCATTACTGCTCCCTTTGATGGCATCGTCACCCAAAAATACGCCACCGAGGGTTCTTTTGTCACTCCCACCACTTCGGCCTCTAGTACCGCTTCGGCCACTTCCACCTCGATTATCGCCCTAGCATCGGGATTGGAAGTGATTGCGAAAGTGCCGGAAGTAGATGTGGGTTTATTACAGCGCGGCCAACCCGTGCGAATTGTCGCCGATGCTTTTCCTGAAGAAGTCTTTGAAGGTCGAGTTATTCTCGTGGCTCCTGAAGCAATTATCGAGGATAATGTTACTTCTTTTGAAGTGAGAATCGGTTTGGTGACGGGACGGGACAAACTCAAATCGAAAATGAATGTAGATGTAACTTTTGTCGGCCAGCAGTTAGATAATGCTCTGGTCGTGCCGACTGTCGCCATTGTCACCCGGGAAGGCAAGTCAGGGGTTTTAGTTCCCGATGCCGAAAATAAACCCAGTTTTAAACCCGTTTCGATCGGTTTGGTCTTAGACGATAAAACCCAAATTTTATCAGGGTTGGAAGCTGGAGAAAAGGTCTTTATCGATCTCCCCCAAGGAGCCGAAGATACCTCGAAAACTAATAAAAAATCTCAATAATTTTCTTTAACAAGTATTCCTAAATTGTCTTTTTTATGCTAGGTCAGGATTCGGGAAATGGGGGAATGGGGAAATGAGGAAATGGGGGAATGGGGAAATGGGGGAATGGGGAAATGGGGGAATGGGGAAATGGGGAAATGGGGAAATGGGGAAATGGGGAAATGGGGAAATGGGGGAATGGGGAAATGGGGGAATTCAACTAATACCCCAAAACCCTACAACTATCTAACTGATAACTGATAACTGATAACTGATAACTGATAACTGATAACTGATAACTGATAACTGATAACTGATAACTGATAACTGATAACTGATAACTGATAACTGATAACTGATAACTGATAACTGATAACTGATAA
>NZ_JAPZSR010000233.1:0-7466 GCF_027531875.1 Microcystis sp. LE19-84.1B
TCGCGATTTTCGCGGGCCAGATTTCTTTGCTGTCCTCAATGTCGATGGTACGAGAGAGCGACAGGGTTGGGTAATTTGGGAAGAAGAGGGACGTTATCCTGATGTTATCGTGGAATTAACCTCTCCTAGTACCGCTAAGACCGATAAAGTCCGAAAAAAGGCAATTTATGAGGGAACCTTCCGCACGCCGGATTATTTCATCTACGATCCTTTTGATGCCAATTCTTTACAAGGATGGCATTTAGGGGCCGACCAACGCTACCATTCTTTAGAACGAAACGAGCGCGGCTGGTTATGGTGCGAAACCTTAGGCTATTGGTTGGGAACTTGGGAGGGTACTATTGACCGAGAAACGGCAATTTGGGCGAGATTTTATGACCCAGAAGGCAATTTAATCCCCTTGCCAGAAGAAGCAGCACAGGAGCAAGCGGCTGCAGCACAGGAGCAGGCGGCTGCAGCACAGGAGCAGGCGGCCGCAGCACAGGAGCAGGCGGCTGCAGCACAGGAGCAGGCGGCTGCAGCACAGGAGCAGGCGGCTGCAGCACAAGAGCAATTAAATGCTACTCAGCAAGCTCTGGAAGCGGAAAGACAGCGTTCTCAACGGCTGGCGGCTCGTTTGCGAGAAATGGGGATAGACTTGTAGTACAAGTGTAACGAATGTTCGGGGTGGGGAGATGGGGAAATGACCTGATGGGGAGCTTTTTGCCTGACTGACGAGCAGATTTTCAACACAATCAGTGGTCATGCCAAATTAATTTCCTCAACCTTGAGGAGAAATTCTGTCAACTTCGATCAAAAGCCGCGTAAATTCTGTATTTTCTCTGGAAGTCTTATACATGGCTTTTAAAATTGTGATCGTAGCAGTAGGCTAATTCAGATCAATTAAACTTCTTCCTCACTCCCGACTTTGTTAGTATCATGAAACCTAACTCTGGCCGTAAACGGTTATTATCCCTGATATCTGCTGTTTCCTGTAGTTCCCTCTTGATTTTATCCCCTCTAGCCCAGAGAGCGCAAGCAGACGATATTACGGATGCCCTAGAAGCGGTAATTGAATATACGGCTCAATTACACCAGATCAATTTTAAGTATTTGTTAAGCAATGGCCCGATAACCACTCCCTGCGGCGTAATTTCCCTAGCGGCTTTCTGCACTGTAGATAATACAATCTACGTCAATCTCAAGCAAGTTACTGGTATTAGCGATAATCCTCTATTTCCCCTTTACGCCGTCGCTCATGAGGCCGCTCACGCTGTTCAGTGGAATCGGGGTATCGGTGGCATCGATGAAGGTGGAATGAGCATCGGCATTGAATTACAGGCCGATTGTCTAGCGGGAGATACCCTTTCTTGGTTATTTACCGAAGCAAGAAGTTTATCCAAACAGGATTATATACTAGCAGGAAAACTTCTAGCGGAAGCGGCCTCGGAAGTGGGCGATTTTGAAGCTCCTAATCGCTCCCACGGCACACCACAACAGCGAGGTGATTCGGTCTTGCAAGGATTCTACGGGGAAAATCATCAAGCTTGTATGCGTTAACTAACACTCAAGGCTCTATTTCCCCTAGAATGCCTAAAAAAGTTTAAAAAACTACTGTAACCCTAACCAAGATAGCAGACCTTGGCCAGTTAGATACTCAATCAACAGGGTGATCACAAAACCAATCATAGCGGCTCTACCGTTGAGGCGCTCGGCATAGTCATTAAAACCAAATTTGGGATCTTCTAATTTGGGGGTTTGAGTCGGTTGTGGTTCAGTCATGATCTTTACAGTCCGTTTACATTTCTTTACTATTCTAGCGGAGTTAGAAGTTAGGTTGTAACTAATTTCTAACTCCTCTCTATTTGCCCTAATCTCGACCGTTAAGAGCGATTAAAAGGCGCAGAATAAAGATAAATAGGTTGATATAGGTCAAATACATCGATAAAGCAGCACTGAGATACTGCTCATCTCTGTAGGTACGGGGCAAGATGTAAAAGTCCACCACTGCGGAGCCTGCAAACAGGAAAACCCCGATGCCAGAAATAGCAATTTCTAACCAGGTGGGAGTAGCACCACCAAAGATAGAGAAAATTAGCTGACCAATGAGAACAATAAAGAGAGCGAGAATACCGATGCTAACGGTTTGAGTCAGGGCTAAACCATCTTTTTCCGACAGATTCGAGCCGATATTCCGTCCCAAGACAAAAGCGATGCCGCAACCGAGGGCAGCAATTGCCACTCCTCGCAAACCAACACCGGAAGTACCTAAGGCCACATAGACGATTCCACTGAGAGTATAGCCAGAAAGAAGGCTATAGAGAGTCAGTAGGGGCAGAGCAGTGCCTGTATTGCCTCTTTCCGCAGTATTGCGGGCGACAAAAAATAAAATAATCTCGGCAACCAGGGCGACAAAGAAAGTCGGGAAGAAAATCTGGGGATAGGATTGGATCACACCTAAACCGCCATAGGTTCCCACCGCAGTCAAAATTAGACCGCCACCGAGATAGGGCAGGGCCTTGGGGATAACATTGGGGCCGATAAGTGCTTGGCTTTTAGCCTCGCGTAAAGCTTGACGAAAATTACTGGTATTACTCATGGTGACTAGGTTCGAGATACTTGTCTCAATCAATCTTGTTAAACAGAAACCATTCTTGATTAGTTCGTCAAGAATGGCAAATCGGAGGGAAGAAAAAAAGGTAAATTTTTCCCCCGGCATCGATTCCCTCTTGATTGTAACGAAAAGACTAGGGATCGAGCTAAGTAGGTAGGTGTTAAAAATTGTCAGATACCCCCCTTATCAAGGGGGGATTAAGGGGGGATCGGCACCCCCCTTATCAAGGGGGGATTAAGGGGGGATCGAACCCAAAATTTATCTTCAATTTAATTATAACCAGCTACTTAACTCAACGCTTCAAAATAATCGCAAATTTGATGATGTAGCTGGGATTGACGCAATTTTTGCAAAGCTTTCGACTCAATTTGTCGCACCCTTTCCCGGGATAATTCCAAAGTGCGACCGATATCAGCCAAAGAATGGGATTTACCATCGAGAAAACCATAGCGCAATTCAATCACTTCTCGTTCGCGAGTGGTTAAATCTGCCAATAATTCTCTGATATCTCTTTGCAAAGATTCATAGACAAAATGATTTTCTGAAGACACTGCTTCGGTTTCCAAAAGGTCTATTAATTCCGTATCTTTTTCCTTACCTACCTTAATTTCCAAGGAAACCGAACGCGGCACTGTCATCAACACTTCCCGCACAGCTTCAGGAGTCAGAGCTAACTCTTGGGCAATTTCCTCTACGGTCGCACTGCGACCGCGGATTTGCGAGATTTTCCGTTGTGCCTTCTTAATTTTGTTGAGTTTTTCGGTAATATGAACTGGTAAACGAATCATCCGGCTTTGAGTTGCGATCTCGCGTAGCGAGCGCGTTGCGACCGCTCTCGTCATTCCTTGACGGATCCACCAGTAGGCATAGGTACTAAAACGATAGCCTTTGGTGGGATCAAATTTCTCGACGGCCCGTTCTAAACCCAGGGTTCCCTCTTGAATCAAATCCAATAATTCTAAACCGCGATTCTGATATTTTTTGGCCACCGACACCACCAGACGTAAATTGGCCTTGATCATCTGTTCTTTGGCATGGGTACCAAGGGCAATAATTTCTTCTAATTCCCCCACTTCTAAGCCCGCTAGGTGCGCCCAACGCTGTTTTCCTGCTTTTAAAGCATTTTTTAACTCAGACACGGTGATTTGGGCGGTTTTTGCCCAACGTTCTAGGGAGGGACGATGGGCTGATCGAGCGGTTAGCTGATCATGAACCGCAATTAACTTGACAAATTGCTGTACTTGTGCATCACCTTGTTTAACGGCGGCGGCGCATAATTTCAGTAAAGACAGATGACGCTGTACCTGTTGCGCTTGTTCAACTTCCTCGTCCCGTTTGAGTAGAGGCACTCTGCCAATGTCTTGTAAGTACAAACGTACCAAATCAGTAGTTGTCCCTTTGCTGTGGATTTTTTCGGGACTAGATACTAAATCATCTTCTAAATCACTGCCGAGAAAATCTTCATCTAGGTCGATCGAGTTTTCCTTCAATTTTAGGACAGAAAAAGAGGGAGAGATAAATTCAGTTTCGAGCGTCGAGGGATTAATTGCAGACATGATGGCTTCTCTACGGCGACTGTGATAGGAATTAGAAACTTTTAAATCGTTTTCCGTAGTCATAGCTTTCCCACTTAAGCGAGGAAATGATGCAGTTGGGAAAATTTTTTTCTCAAAAGTATCGATCTGTAAACCTAGAAGTTACACCAAGTCTGGGGTTTACCTTCTTAGCCCAACTTCTCGAATTAGGGTCTGCTGAAAAACTTTTTGCCGCAAACCCTATCTAGGGTTGGCTGAATAAATCTAAAAACCTTGTTATACTAAATCCAGTTATTAAAAACTGATTATTTATTCCCCTCGACCCCCCCTTGCCCCCCCGACGTCGGGGGGGTTGCCTCTTGCATGAGTGCCTCTCCTCATAACTAGCCTGTATTTAACGGATTTAGTATTAGATAGGGCTTTTAGACTTTTTTTTCCTCAAAAAGTGCCGACCCTTGCAGTGATCGGGGGTAAAATTCCGGGACTTTTTCCCTGAAAATTAGGTAACTGACTACCTCAAAATCGGTAAAACCCTACACCCACGAAAAACTTTTTGCCGCAAACCCTATCTATTCCTGACTTTCCAGATAATTACAGATTTGTTCTAATTTAGCCAGGGCTTTTCCCGACTGTAAAGATTGTTGTGCTTGCTGGAAACCCGTGGGGATATCTGGGACAATTCCACAGCGCCAAAGATAAAAACCACCGTTAAAAATTGCCGCATCGCTTAATTCATTATTTTCTCCAGCTAATAAACCCTTTAATTTAGCGGTGAGCATCTCTAAAGATTCGAGGGGATAATCTGAGGGACAGAAGCCATAATCGCGAGGATTTAGGAAAAATCGCTGAAAGGAAGGCGGATCGGTGGGATTTCCCAGACCAATAATCGCCGTCCGATTACAGGCTAAATCACAACTGCCCTCTAATCCTTTCACAGTGGTGAAATGAGAGATATTTCTCAGGGCAAAAGTTTCGCGAAAACGCTCCTCGGTGGGGGGATGAACAAAACCCGATATCTGATGAATATTACCGACAAAAGGCGACCACATTAACTCTACCGTGGCCATGGGCGGACGTTTACCGATTTGCTCCCGATAGGTGATGAAATTCTGTACTAGAGGGAAATGGCGCGGAATATAGAAAAAAGTCAATCCTGTGGTGATTAAACAGTCTTTCACTGCTGCTAAGGATAATTGACTAAAATCTGCTCCTAATTGCTGCCAGATTTCCTTGAGGGAAACACCGTATTTAGTCGGCATTCGATCGCCCCCGTGCAGGACTACGGGAACCCCTGCCAACCCTAAGATTAAAGTAGTGATCGGAGTAACCGGGGCAGTGCGAGAGCGTCCATCGTAGGGATTGCCAAAAATAGCGATCGGATGCTGAAAAGAGGCTGATTCTAGGGTTATTTGCGGGCCAAGCTCGGCGTAGGCATCAAGCATTCCCGCTAACTCATCGCTGGTGGGGCGTTTAATGCGATGGGCAATCATAAAAGCACCGATTTGGGCCGGGGTTGCTTCTTGGGTTAACATCATCTTGGTGGCCATCGCCGCTTCAGGACGGGTTAGATTTTTGCCCGTATGGGTGCCACTACCGATCGCTTTTAATAATTCTCGAAAAGTATCGCTCATCTCAAGGAAGAAAATAAAGAGTAAATAGGATTGATTGGGATTGCTAAGGCTGGACGGGGTGATTTTCTAGGTTTTTAATCATACTTTGCTTTATTTGCCGCACTAATTGACAAAAATGAGCGATCGGTGGTATCTGTAGGCGATCGCTAGTGGTGACAAGGACTACCTGACGGGTGAGACGATGACTAAATTTACCATTATTAGGATGGGGATTTTCGCCCCTAGGGGAAGCAAGAGGACGAATGGCGAGGGTGGCATCGCTACGAGCCTCCATCAGGGCAGATTGGGGCAGAAGAGCGATAATATTACCCTGACGCACCACACCGCGAAAAGCATCAAGGGTGTTTAATTCCATGACAGTTTTTAGGTGGGCATCCTGACGGGAAAACCATTCTTGTACTAATCTTTGCATTCCGTAGCCATCTTTGAAAACCACTTGCGGATAGGGGATTAATTCCGACCATGGCACTTCTTTGTATTGGGCAAGGGGATGATTAGCGGCCATGAGAATTTCGATCGCTTCTTCATATAATATTTCTACCACCATCTCCGGGCTAGAGGTGAGAAAACGATTATTCATTACCAAGGCCAGATCTACTAAACCATCCCGCAGCACTTTTAAGGCGCGATCACTGCCTAGGGCTGTAACTCTTAACTGAACTTCTGGGTATTCAGCACAAAATTTCGGCAAAATCGGCGGTAAATAGTGGGCGCACACGGAATGAATCGCCGCCACGCACAATTCTGGCTGTTTTCCCGCCTGTAGGTCAGTGATTTCCTCGTGAACATTCGTCCATTCTTGACAAATTCGTTTCGCCCGGGGCAGTAATTTCTCCCCGGCAATGGTTAACTTCGCTTGGGCGGTACGATGAAAAAGAGGGAAGCCCAAATCGGTTTCTAGGGATTGAATCTGGCGGCTGATAGTCGATTGGGTGACTCCACACTGGCGCGCGGCTTGACCAAAATTGCCCGTATCGGCTACGGCTAAAAAGGCTTGCAATTGCTCGATCCGCATTCTTTCTGTTTTTAATTACATTCCGTCATGACCTTATGACAATAACGAATTTTATTCTGACTTTTGGTAGAAATTGCTACCGTTTTCTCAGTTATCAGTTATTTCAGCGGTCAGCCTTAAACTACTTTGAACATCTGGAAATCGGGCTAAAAGTTGCTCGGAAGCTGTGAGGCTATCTTTTGCTAATTCCAAAGCACCTGTTCCGATTACCTTACCTAAAGGACAAGCTACAGTGGTCAGCGCCTGAAAGTCTAGGTGGGCAATGCAATCTATTCCTGTGCCAGAAATTGTTAAACCAGGCTCTGTTTACTGGCGGGAATACATGAGTAAGGTGCGTTCTCAAAAATCGATCGGTGCAGTAGTAGGACTTGCATCAGGGAACGCACCCCACATCGATGGCGTACTGCTACGCAGTGCCTTCGGCATCGCACTATAGCCAATGTTTTGGATAAGTTCTTTCTTCAGCTAAATTGTTGAAGATGACCGCGCACACTACTAAAATCATCGAACCCTCAAAAGTTGGTCTCAGCAAAAATTGCCAATCGGGTTGAGTCATCGGAAATTTTGGGTCTGAAACCCCGCCGTTCTAGGTTGGCTTTACGTTAGAATTAAAAGGCCAGTCTCGAAAACCAAGTGGACGGCGCAGCACCTTGAAAACTCGGCTTAGGGGGTTCCGACCAGAAAAGCTTGGC
>NZ_JAPZSR010000481.1:0-3545 GCF_027531875.1 Microcystis sp. LE19-84.1B
CTCAATATCTAACTAAAGAGCGTTTTTTATTATATAGTACCAGCCTTGTCAGTTATCAGTTATCAGTTATCAGTTATCAGTTATCAGTTATCAGTTATCAGTTATCAGTTATCAGCTTCTGAAGGCAAGGGGCAACAGGCACTCGTGCAAAAGACAGAATCTGACAATTCTCCTACCTAAAAAGAAGGTTAGAAACTAAGCACATCAAAGCTTTTAGCTTAACCAATTAGGTCTGAGATTCGGCCTTTGTTATCAGCTTCTGAAGGCAAGAGGCAACAGGCACTCGTGCAAAAGACAGAATCTGACAATTCTCCTACCTAAAAAGAAGGTTAGAAACTAAGCACATCAAAGCTTTTAGCTTAACCAATTAGGTCTGAGATTCGGTCCTTGTTATCAGTTTTGAGTCTGACAGGGGAACAATCCCTCTCAAAGCATTGTCCACAAAGATTTTGGGTTCTTCGTTACTTGGTATGGTTCGATAGGGGGGCATAAATCGACTAAACCCTTATCTGGCAAGAGACTTAATTGATTAGTTCGCTCTAGAGCAAAAACAATTGACAAAAATCGCTAAATGCCTTTCTATATAAGGGTTCCATCCCTTATAACCCCCGTCCATTGCATAACACAAACCGAAGAGCCAAGACTTTTAGACTTTTGTCCCCTCAAAAAGTGCCAGCCATTGCGGGGATCGGGGGGAAAATTCCTGGACTTTTTCCCTGAAAATTAGGTAGTTGACCACCTGAAAATCGATAAAACCCCACACCCCACACCCCACCTGCCCCCCCGATGTCGGGGGGGGGGTTGGGGGGGGTCACACCCTGCCCCTAGGAAAAGCTTTTTGCCGCAAACCCTCTGTATTAAGTGTGCATGATCAAATGGCAGTAACAGTGCTGTCTTTTCACTGATTACTGTTTACTGATCACTGATTGTGCGAAACGTTTAGGCATGAAATAAGGTTGAAATACCTGAAATAACCGCCTAGTAAGGTCTTCAGTCCCCTGACTGAATCTAATAGGTCAACCCTGACCAACCTTATAACTGTTTATATGTCCCGACGTTTAGTATCACCTGATACCAAACTAGGCAAGGGGACTCAAGGTCAATACACTTTGTAACAATTATCTACAATTGCTACAAAGTTGAGAGTAACGGCGATAGCCACCCCCAGATTCAGAAATCACAACTCTGGGACTGAAGCGGGGAACGGAAGGCTCCGATGTGTTACCTAACACCAGAAGCGAGACCACTGCCAACCATCCATGATTAGGCGTGAGCCGAATGTCCGACTTGAACCATCGTGAATATTCAGTAGTGAAATAGGTTGATACACTGCGTTCAAAAGAACAAGGGGAAAAGTAAGGGTTTTTGAATCCACACCTACACAGACCTTTAAAAGTACCCCGGTGGATAGGACAAATCTAAAGATGGAATGCCCATATAAACGGAACGTAATAAACCCTTTTAGGCTCTGGGTACAGGTCGAAATACCCAGTAGTGATAAGTGTAAGCGCAAGTCTTCAAGGATGTGAGATGTAACCAAAAGCCAACGCTTGACAGTAATAGTCAGGATATGCTAAAAGGTTACGGTTTGTCTGTAAGGATAGAGTCTAGTAGGAGTCTATATGACAAAACCCTTGAGAAGGTAAAGGATTCGGGAAACCGAAAACCACTAAGACTACGAATGTATGGAAGGCTATCAACTGGGGTAAAATCCAAAGATATGTTTTCAAGCTCCAAAAGAGAATATACCAAGCGGCTAAATCGGGACAGGATGCTCCCGGTTAGAAAGTTGCAACGTCTATTGGTGAAATCATACTATGCTCGTCTATTAGCAGTCCGCAAAGTAACCCAAGACAATCAAGGAAAGAAAACAGCAGGAGTCGATGGAGTGATAGCAATATCCCCAGAACAAAGGCTAAATCTAACCGAAGAAATCAAAGGAACACTTAAAGCAAAATCGCTAAGAAGGGTATGGATTCCTAAACCGGGTAGGGACGAAAAACGCCCTCTAGGAATACCCACCATTAAAGATAGAGCTAGACAAGCGTTGATTAAATCGGCACTTGAACCAGAATGGGAGTCAAAAATGGAAGGAACCAGCTATGGTTTTCGACCCGGAAGGTCTGCCCATGATGCAATATCAAAAATATACATCACCATCAATCAAGGTAGCTACTTTGTATTAGATGCCGATATTGCCAAATGTTTCGACCGAATTAATCACGATTTCTTGCTGTCTAAACTTCATTGTCCAAGTTCCCTGAAAAGAGACATTAAACAATGGCTTAAAGCAGGAGTATTGGATAACGGCGTATTTGAAGAAACAGAAACCGGGACACCACAAGGAGGGGTAATAAGTCCACTACTAGCCAACATCGCACTGGATGGAATGGCAAGATTAATCGAAACACTATTCCCCAAAAAGAAGGGTAATCAAGCTGTTTTAATAAGATACGCTGATGACTTTGTAGTGATTTCACCATCACTAGAAATCATTGAACAGTGCAAGACTGCTATTTCCGAATGGTTAAAACCGATAGGATTAGAACTCAAACCAGAAAAAACCAGAGTGTGTCATACGCTCAACCCCATTGAATATAATGGAAAAATGGAAGAACCCGGTTTTGATTTTCTAGGATTCAATATTAGGCAATATCCAGTAGGAAAATACAAATCTGGGAAAACAAGTAGGGGAAAAGGATTAATCGGTCACAAAACCCACATCAAACCTAGCCAAAAAGCAGTTAAAGCCCACACAGAAGCGATTAAAGGTGTAATTAAAAAACACAAAACAACACCTCAATCAGCCCTGATTAGTCAATTAAACCCAATCATTAGAGGTTGGGCTAACTACTATTCAGGAGTAGTATCGTCAGATACCTTCAATAATCTAGACTACACAATCTGGTTAATGTTAAGGGCATGGACAGTATCAAGATGCGGTAAAGCGAACTACAAAAAGCTGAGTAACTACTTTAGACCGGGAACAATCAATCTCAGCAATGGGAAAGAAAGACACGAATCTTGGTTATTCCGAACCAAAGATGGTTATCAATTATGGAAACATAACTGGACACCAATTGTCAGACATACCCTAGTACGCCCCGACGCTTCACCATTCGACGGAAATTGGACTTACTGGGCAACCAGACGAGGACAAGCAATCGACACACCGACTAGAGTAGCCAAACTACTTAAGAAGCAACAAGGCAAATGTAGCCGATGTGGACAATACTTTACCCCATCAGATTTAATTGAAGTTGACCACATTCACCCTATCAGCTTAGGCGGAAAGGACGAATACAAGAACCTTCAATTACTACACCGCCACTGTCACGATGATAAATCGGCATCTGATGGAAGCCTAAAATCATCTAATTCGACATCACCCGATGTTAATGCAGATAATACAAGGTCAACAAAAAGATGTCAAGTTGTATCCTTAACAAGGGAACAATCAGACTAGGAGCCGTGTGAGGTGAAAGTCTCATGCACGGTTCTGAATGGGAGGGGAGGTCGGTGACGACCTTCTCGACCCCTAATAG
>NZ_JAPZSR010000196.1:0-19580 GCF_027531875.1 Microcystis sp. LE19-84.1B
GAAACCGAAAAAGGAGCTTATTTAGAAGGTTTTTGGGAATATGATAGCGACCTATTTACCCCTGAAAGAATCACCCGCATGGTGGGTCATTTCCAAACTTTATTAAAAGGAATTGTAGCCAATCCTCAGCAAACCGTCGGGCAATTACCGTTACTGACTGAATCGGAAAAACAGCAATTATTAGAAGACTGGAATCAAACTCAACAAGACTATCCTCAAAATCTATGTATTCATCAACTATTTGAAGCGTGGGTAGAACAAACACCAGATGCCATAGCAATAATTTTTAAAAGTGAACAGCTAACCTACCAAGAACTAAACAGCAAGGCGAACCAATTAGCAAACTATTTACAAACCTTGGGGGTAAAACCAGAAACACTGGTGGGCATCTGTATCGAACCTTCCCTTGAAATGATAGTAGGGATTTTAGGTATCCTGAAAGCAGCTGGTGCTTATGTTCCCATAGACCCTACTTATCCATCTGAGCGGATCGCTTATATGCTCGATGATTCGCAACTAGCAGTTCTATTGACTCAGGAAAAACTGGTCACCTCGTTACCACAGCATCAAGCACAAGTAATTTGCTTAGATTCCGATTGGAAAGAAATCTCTACCGAAAGTAAAAGTTCCCCTATCACTAGCCTAACACCAGAGAACTTAGCTTATGTCATTTACACTTCTGGCTCAACCGGAAAGCCGAAAGGAGTTCTCGTTGCTCATCGAGGATTGTGTAATCTATCCCAAGCACAAATCAAGCTATTTAACGTGCAGCCAGATAGTTGTGTCCTTCAGTTTGCATCCATTAGCTTTGATGCTTCTATTTCGGAAATTGTCATGGCTCTTTGTGCGGGGGCAAGGCTTTATCTGGGAACGCGGGAAGAACTACAACCAGGACAACCTTTACTGGAACTGTTACAAGAGCAGGAGATTACCCATTTGACTCTTGTGCCATCAGCACTCGCCGCTCTGTCCAGTGAGAACTTGCCAGCATTGCAGAATATCATTGTTGCGGGAGAACCCTGCCCTCCTTCTTTGGTTATTCAATGGGCTAATGGACGGCGTTTTTTTAATGCTTACGGGCCAACGGAATCCACTGTCTGTGCTACAGTTGCACAATGCTTTGAAGACATGGATATGCTGCCCATTGGTCGTCCGATCGCCAACACCAAAATCTATATTCTTGATCGCTATCTCCAACCCGTTCCTATTGGTGTTCCTGGGGAATTACATCTTGCCAGCGTTGGATTAGCACGAGGCTATCTCAACCGTCCAGAGTTAACCGATTCTAAATTTATTGCTAATCCTTTTAGTCAAAAACTCAGTGATCGCCTTTACAAAACCGGTGATTTAGTTCGTTATAGAAACGACGGACAAATTGAATTTGTGGGTCGCATTGACAATCAAGTTAAGATTAGAGGTTTTAGAATCGAATTAGGGGAAATTGAAACCATTCTCAATCAACATCCCCAAGTTAAAGAAGCGATTATTATTGCCAGAGAAGATCAACCCGGTGTTAAGCGTTTATGTGCTTATGTGATTGCCTCTCAAAACTTAACTGTTTCTCAATTGCGTCTATTTTTGCAAGAAAAGTTACCCCAATATATGGTTCCTGCTTTCTTCGTTTTGTTGGACGCTTTTCCCCTAACTCCTAATGGTAAAATTGATCGTCGCGCTCTCCCACAACCTGCACTAGAATTAGAGGATGAAGCCGCCATCAATTTCATTCCAGGTACAGAAACAGAACGCATTCTCGCTGAAATTTGGCAAAGGATTTTAGGAATTAAAACTATTAGTATTAACGATAACTTTTTTGAATTGGGAGGAGATTCTATCTTAGCCATTCAAATTATTGCTCAAGCTAATCAAGCCGGATTACAAATTACTCCTAAACAATTATTTAGTCATCAAACTATCGCTCAATTAGCCACCGTAGCTCAGACAACTGCTATCACTGAAATTGACCAGGGATTAGTTACAGGTGAAGTCCCATTAACTCCGATTCAAAAATGGTTTTTTGAACAAAACTGGACCGAACGTCATCACTTTAATCAATCTATCTTGTTAGAAGTTCCCAATAATCTACAACCAGATTTATTAAAACAAACTATTTCTAAAATACTCTATCACCATGACGCGCTGCGGTTACGGTTTGTTCAATACGGGGAACAATGGCAACAAAATCACAGCGATGATTGCAATAATTTTGCTTTTGAAAAGGTGGATTTATCCCATCTATCTTACCATGAACAATTGACCAAGATGGCAGAAATTTCTGAGGTTCAACAACGGTTACTCAACTTAGAGGAAGGACCCTTAATGGCGGTGGTTTTCTTCGCCTTTGGTGAGAGTGGAAAAATATTAATTATCATTCATCATTTAGCAGTAGATGGAATTTCTTGGCGGATTATCCTCGAAGATTTCGTTACGATTTACCAGCAATTAGAAAACCAAAAGCCTCTGCAACTTCCTCCTAAAACCAGTTCTTTTAAAACTTGGGCTGAGGAACTGCAAAACTATGCTAAAACCCCAGAGTTTTACGCTCAATTCAAGTATTGGCTAAACCGTGATTTTTCATCGGTTTTTCCTCTTCCTGTAGATATTCAGGGGGATACACAATCTAACATTGTTGCCCATGCCAAAACGGTTTCTTTCACCTTAAACGAAGAACAAACCCGCTTACTCTTACAGGAGGTTCCGCAAGCTTATAACACCCAAATTAATGATATTCTGTTGACCGCTTTAGTCCAAGCTTTTGGTCGTTGGACAGGAAATTATAAGCTTTTGCTTGACATGGAAGGTCATGAAAGAGAGAATGTAATTGAATCCGTGAATTTATCTCGAACTGTGGGTTGGTTTACCAGTATTTTTCCCGTATTTTTGACCTTAGAAAATCTTCACCATCCAGGCGAATGTCTCAAGTCCATTAAAGAGCAATTAAGACCAATTCCGAATCGAGGATTTGATTATGGAATTGGATATTATCTCAACTCAGATTTAACAATTCAATCCCCGTTAAAAAACTATCCAAAAGCTCAAATTAGCTTTAATTATTTAGGTCAATTTACCAGCCATCAAATCGGCGAGATAGGCTGGAAATTATCTCAAGCATCCAGTGGTTCCATTCATAGTCCTTTGGGACAACGTTCCCATTTAATTGCGATTCATGGAATTGTGGTTGATGGGCAACTTGATATAGAATGGCAATATAGTGAGAATTTTCATCACCAAACAACGATCAAAAATTTAGCCGCTGCCTATCGAGATTCTTTAGAAAGCCTGATTAACCATTGTTTATCGGTAGAAGGAGGCTATACTCCATCGGATTTTCCCGATGCGGATCTTAATCAGGTAGAACTAGATGAACTGCTTTCAGAACTCGATTTTTAACCTCAACTTAATGTTTACCCCTTATGCTTGATAACAACTATGTCACCTCCTAATCTTCCCAGTGAAATTGAAAATCGTAAAAGCGAACATCTGCGAGTTTGTATCGAAGAAGATGTAGAATTTCAACAACTTACAAGCGGTTTAGAAAAATATCGTTTTACCCATTGTTGTCTTCCTGAACTTGACCGCAGCGATATTGAACTGGGGACAACCTTTTTGGGGAAATCTTTAAAAGCTCCAATTCTCATCTCTTCCATGACCGGAGGAACAGAATTAGCCCATTTAGTCAATACTCGATTGGCAACGGTCGCTCAACGTTATGGTTTAGCGATGGGGGTGGGTTCTCAACGCATTGCACTCGAACAACCGGAATTAGCGCCGACCTTTGCAGTCCGTTCTCTGGCGCCAGATATTCTCCTGTTAGCGAATTTAGGGGCTGTACAGTTAAATTACGGCTGCGGTTTAGAAGACTGTTTAAAATTGGTGGAATTATTAGAAGCTGATGCCTTAATTTTGCATCTCAATCCTTTACAAGAATGGGTGCAATCGGAAGGCGATTCTAATTTTAAAGGGTTACTCGCTAAAATTCAGCAAATTTGCGTTCAATTGCCCGTTCCCGTCATCGCCAAGGAAGTCGGAAATGGCATCTCTGCGCCGATGGCCAAACAATTAATTGAAGCCGGAGTCGCCGCAATTGATGTGGCGGGGGCCGGTGGCACATCCTGGGCTAAAGTCGAAAGTCAAAGAGCCAAAGACAACAGACAAAGGCATCTCGGACAAGTTTTTGCCGATTGGGGTTTGCCTACGGCTGAATGTATTACCGCCATTCGGTCCCTCAATTCAACCATTCCTTTAATTGCTTCTGGAGGCTTAAAAAATGGCTTAGATCTTGCCAAATCTATCGCTCTAGGAGCCGATTTAGGAGGGTTAGCTCGACCGTTTCTCGTAGCAGCGATTGAATCAGAAGCCGCCGTTGATGAGTTAGTAAAATTTTTAATTGCTGAACTTGAAATTGTTTTATTTTGTACCGGAAATCCTAATTTATCCGCCCTTAAACATTCAGGAGCCTTAAAACCATGTTAAAGTTTTCAATGGAATTGTATTATCCCCAGCTTGATGTCAAAACTTTAAGCGTTGGCACTTTGGGTCCCAAAGAAACCAGCAGCGAACAAACCTTAAATTATCTAATTTCTCAATGGAAATTACAACAAATTTCGGTTAATAGTCATTTATTTGATAGCTTTACAGATTTAAAAGAATCTTTACTCGACAATCAGATAGATTTGGCGTTAGTACCCCATGCCTATGAAAGAATTAATGATTTCTACATGGAACCGAGTTTTAAACTAGGTTTTATCTTCACCTATCCCACACCCGTTTACGGATTAGCCAAGCGAAAAAATGAAGAAATCGTTTTAGAAAATTGTACCCTGGTTACTCATCCCGCTCCTCTTCCTTTACTTCCCTATTTATTACCTGGCGACTTGAATCAAAACAATATTAAAATCACATTGGTTAATTCTACCAGTGTTGCCGCTATTCACGTTCAACAGGGGTTGGCAGATTTAGCCATTACCAATGAAAATGCCCTCCGAGAATATGATTTAGAATTTATTTCACAATATGGTAAAATTGAGATGAGTTGGTCTTTATTTCACAAAAAGGAAAACACCATGATTCAAAATATTTATTTACCTGTGCATACCTAAAAAAGCTCCCTATCCGCTCAAAATAGTTGCCTTCATCACATAAAAATAATTGAGATTTAACCTCTCAATTTCATTTTGAACCTGTCCCCTAAAATCATGTCTGAATTTTTCCCAATTCCCAAACCTATTAAACTCAATCCTCATGTAGAATTAGAGGTTTTTCAATGCCAAGATACCATTTTTCAATTATCCGTTGTAGCTCCTAATGCTAAACTTAAATCCCACCAACATCCTGAAAGTCAAATTGGCATGGTACTCTCAGGAGAACTGGAACTGTATATTAAAGATGTGATTAAACCCTTGAGAGCTTTACAAGATATTCATGTCGCCGATGCTAATGTTTCTCATGGTTTTGTTAATCCCTTGTCCGAAGCGATGATTGGATTTGATCTTAAACGGATTACCTCTTCTTTACCTTCAGAAGACGTTGTATTAACCCTATCAAACAACCAAGATAAAATCACTCATTTACCTTGTCAATCTGTTAAGGGTTCTTGGTTTGAAATCGTGATGATGAAAATACCTTCTGGTTATTCCATTCCCCCACATCAAGGTGAGCAAGAAGAAATCGGATTTATTTTGAATGGAAAATTAGAAATTTTCATAGAAAATGAAGAACAGTGTTTAGAATATGGTCAAATTTATTATGCTCCTTCAAAAGTTTTAAAAAAGGGATATAATTCATCGAATCAAGATATTAATTTGATTAAAATTTTAATTTAGTTTGTTTTAGAATTTTAAGTTTAACCACAAAATGCTAGGAGAAAGTTTATGGATTTAGGATTAAAAGATAAAGTGGCTTTGATTACGGGAAGTAGTGCTGGAATTGGGTTTACCATTGCTGAAAAATTGGCAGAAGAAGGCTGTCACTTAATTATTTGTGGTCGCAATTCCCAACGCTTAGAACAAGCTTATCAATCTCTGGCTCAAGCTTATCCTGCCCAACAAATTCTGCGTTTAGTGGCTGATGTCCATCAAGCTCAAGATTCTGAACAATTAATACAGAACTCTTTAAATCAATACGGCAAAATTGACATTTTAGTCAATAATTCTGAAGGAGCTAACTTTGCTGAAAATTTAATTGAAAACCTTTCCGATGAAGATTGGTTAAACGTTTTTCAAGGAAAATTAATCGGTTATATTCGCTTAACCAATTTAGTATTACCAATTATGAAAAAACAACATTGGGGAAGAATTGTTAATATCATTGGCACATCGGGAAAAGAGCCATCCCCTAGTTTAGTTAAATCGGGTGTTGTCAATGCAGCTTTAATGAATTTTACCAAATCAGTAGCTAGACAAACCGCCCCCTATAATGTTTTAATTAATAGTGTTAACCCCGGCGTTATTGACACCCCTAGACATCGAGAATATTTAGAAATTTATGCCAAAAAGGAGGGAACGACCCCAGATTTAATCCGAGAAATAATTCTAAAAACAATTCCCATGAATCGAATTGGTACGACTGAAGAATTTGCTAATCTCGTTGTATTTTTAGCTTCAGAATGTGCGAGTTATATAACGGGAATTACTATTCCCCTCGATGGGGGTTTATCCTCGTCAGCATTTTAAACTTATCCATCAAGTAAAAATCCACAACCACAAGGTTCATGAATAGCCAATCTAAATCTCAAATGTTAGACAAATTTGTTCCCTATTATCCGACTAAAGATACTCTTAACTTTTTCATTTTTTCCAGTATTATTAATAATTTTAATATTTGGAGGCTGCAACGCAAATTTAAACAGGAGCTTCAACAACCTTCGGTGATCCTAGTTTATCAAATGGGTAAAGTTGGTTCTGCTAATCCTTATCTTGCTATTAAAAAAACTTTTCCAGAAAAAGCGGTGTATCATGTTCATAATTTAAACACAGAAATTGTTGCCAAAATTTGGGATAAAATTAATCCTACTAGCGAGGGGGTGGAAGGAACCACAGAGACACAGAGGACACAAAGATCGATCGATCATATTGTAAGTTAAACTTATCACACAGAACCTAGAAGAGCCTTAAAGGTAATTCGTTCTAAGTTTGATTCAAGAAACTCACGCACATTTTTATTTAATCTATTGGTAAAAACAATGGTCACACCTCAACAATCTAAGGTTAGTAAAAAAGATATTGAATCCATTTATCCCCTTTCTACCATGCAGCAGGGGATGCTATTTCATTCTTTATATAATCCAGAATCAAAGACGTATTTATCACAAATTCAAATCACCTTGCAAGGCAATTTAGATATTAATGCGTTCCAACAAGCTTGGCAAAAAGTAGTAGATAGACATAGTGTTTTACGGACTTGTTTTGCTTGGAAAAAAACCAAACAGCCTTTACAAATAGTTAGAAAAAATGTCACCTTGCCTTGGTTTAATTATGATTGGCGATTGCATTCTCCCGCCGAACAAGAAACTAAATTTCAGAAATTATTAACCTCTGATAAAGAGCAATATTTTGAATTAGATAAAATCCCCTTACTTCGATGTCATTTAATTCAAGTCGAAGATCAAAAATATGAATTTATTAATACTGGACATCATATTTTATTAGATGGTTGGTCAACAGCAATTCTGTTGAAAGAAGTTTTCGAGTTTTACGCTGGACTCATCAACCATCAACCCGTCAATTTACCGACACCTCGCCCTTACCAAGACTATATTAATTGGGTACAACAGCAAGATCAAACTCAGTCCGAACGCTTTTGGCGACAAAATCTTCAAGGTTTTACCTCTCCGACCCCATTAGTAGTTGATAAACCGTTAAATCCTCTTGTTACTCAAAGTAAAAATTATCTTGATCAAAAATCAAAACTTTCTCCAGAAACTACCAGTCGTCTGAAATTACTCGCCCAAGAATATCGCCTTACTCTTTCTACCCTAATTCAAGGAGCTTGGGCTTTATTATTACATCATTATAGTAGTGAATCTGATATTGTATTTGGGGCAACAGTTTCGGGACGACCGCCCAATTTTACAGGGATTGAATCGATGGTGGGGGTGTTTTTAAATACCTTACCCGTTCGCATCCAAATTGAGCCTCAACTTGAATTATTAACTTGGTTTCAACAATTACAACAAGAGCATTTAGAACGAGAGCAATATAGTTATAGTTCTCTAATTGATATTCAAAAATGGAGTGAAATTCCCTCCCCTCATTCAGTTTTTGAAAGTTTTGTTGTCTTTGAAAATTTACCCTTTAGCGACAATGATAGTGAGAATTTAGGCGGTTTACAAGTCGGTGAAATGCAAGATTATGGCAATGCTGATTACCCCTTAACGGTGATTGTCACCCCTGGAGAAGCCTTAAGTATTAAAATTATTTATCCTCAAGAACGATTTGAAAATGACACCATTGAACGGATGTTAGGTCATTTTAAAACCTTATTAGAAGGAATCGCCATTAATCCCCATCGTCGGATTCAAGACTTACCTTTATTAACGGAAGCTGAACATCAATTATTATTAATTGAATGGAATCAAACTGCACCCCAAAAGCCTCTAAAACAGTGCGTTCATCAATTATTTGAGCAACAAACTCTCAAAACTCCTTCAGCCATTGCCGTTGTTTTTCAAGAGCAACAATTAACCTACCGAGAACTGAATGAATCTGCTAATCAATTGGCTAATTATTTACAAAAAATTGGGGTGAGTTCTCAATCTTTAGTGGGGATTTGTTTAGAAAGGTCTGTTAATATGGTGATTGCCGTTTTAGCAGTGTTAAAAGTAGGCGGCGTTTGTGTTCCCCTAGACCCAACCTATCCTCAAGAAAGACTTTCTTACATCCTGCAAGATACCCAACTGAAAACCCTCTTAACCCAAAAAGATTGTCAATTACTCTTAAACAGTGAAACCATTTCTCAACGGATTTTATTGGATAAACAAGGGTCAGAAATTGCCTTAGAACCCAAGACTAATCTCGGCAACCCCGTGAGTTTAAAGGATTTGGCTTATATTATTTATAGTTCAGGATCTACGGGTGTACCTAAAGGGATTATGATCCTGCATCAATCCTTAACGAATATTATTGAGCATCATCAAGTAAAAATGTTATCCGAAAGGAATTTCTTACAATTTGCTCCTTTTAATTTCGATGTCAGCTATCACGAAATCTTTGCCGCGTTGTGTTTAGGGGGGAGCTTATTTATTGTTCCAGAAGATTCTCGCTTAGACCTGGCTAAATTAAGTCAATTGTTAGCAAATCACCCCATTCATAAAGCGATTTTGCCCGTTACTTTGTTACAACAATTAATTGAAACCTATAGTGAGGAAACCTACTTATTTGCTAACTTGCGTGAAATTATTTCAGCTGGAGAGCAATTACAAATTACTCCAACGATGATTTCTGCATTCAAAAAACTCGAACATTGTACCCTTTACAATTATTATGGACCCACAGAAGCAGATATCGTTACCAGTTATACCTTTGACCATAATCCTGACCTTTGGCCGAAGTATATTCCCATTGGTAAACCCGCAATTAATGTGCAAGTTTATATTTTAAATTCCCATCTTCAACCCTTACCCATCGGAGTCACTGGCGAGTTATATGTTGCGGGTGGCGGTTTAGCGCGGGGTTATTTTAACAATCCCCAATTAACCCAAGAAAAATTTATTCCTAATCCCTTTAGCGATAATTCATTGTTGTATAAAACTGGAGATTTAGCTCGTTATTTACCTAATGGAGACATTGAATATTTAGGAAGAATTGATGATGGGGTCAAAGTTAGAGGTTATAGAATTGAATTAGGGGAAGTAGAAACTATTTTAAATCAACATCCTCAAATTGCCCAAGCTGTTGCTACAGTTCAGGGAGAAACAGCTAGAGAAAAATATTTAGCCGCTTATTTTATTCCCCGTCTAGGTGAAACCATAAACCAAGTTGAATTACGTCATTTTCTTGAAAACTGGCTACCCGACTATATGATTCCCTCTGCTTTTGTTATGATGGAATCTTTTCAACTCAGTCCTAATGGTAAAGTTAATCGAAAAGTCTTACCAATACCCGATAAAAAACCCTTATCGTTAACTCAAAATTATGTCGCTCCTCGAACTGCAATTGAAGAAGTTTTAGCAGGAATTTGGGCAGAAATTTTAGAAGTCGAACGAGTTGGGATTGAAGACGATTTCTTTCTGTTAGGTGGGCATTCTTTAAAAGCGATTCAACTGATTAGTAAAATCCGTCAAACCTTAGAAATTGAAGTTTCTGTGCGTCAACTTTTTAATCACTCAACTATCAGCCAATTAACTCAAGTCATGATTGAATTAGTGGGGAATGAAGGGTTACTAAATGAAATTGCCGTAACAGTTCAAGAAATTTCTCAACTTTCACCAGAAGAAGTTCAAGCTTTATTATCTCAAAGCTGAACCTAAATGACTTAATCTTTCTATAATGGACATTGATTTAAACTGAAGGAAAAAAATGACAAATCATCTCTTTGATTTAACAGGTAAAGTTGCAATTATCACGGGTGCTGCCCGAGGAATTGGTCGGGTATTAGCGCAAGGGTTAGCACAAGCTGGAGCTAAGGTGGTAATTGGTGATATTAATCAAGTTGGTGCTGAACAAACGGTTCAACTGCTTCAAGAAGCAGGAGGTGAGGCCATCGCAATTGAGACCGATGTTCGTCAACGTCAAGCTTGTCAGAATTTAATTAACCAGGCGGTTGCTCATTATGGTCAACTCGATATTATGGTCTGTAATGCAGGGGTTGAAATTCTCAAAAACACTGATGAATTAGAGGAATTTGAATGGGATCAGGTTATTAATGTTGACTTAAAAGGTTATTTTAATTGCGCTCAACTCGCAACCAAACAAATGATCAAACAAGGAACAAAGGGATCAATTATTATGAATTCTTCTATCTGTGCTTTCGTTGCTGTTCCCAAATCTTCAGGAGCATATAGCGCCGCAAAAGGTGGTGTCAATCAATTAGTAAAATCCCTAGCGGTCGAATTAGCTAGTCACAAAATTCGAGTCAATGCTTTTGCACCGGGGTATATGAATAATATGATGGAAGGAACAGAAGGTTTACGTTCAACTTCCGATGAAATGGACGAATTATATACTAGAATTCCCATGAAACGAACCGGAGATTTAGAAGAGTTAATTGGCCCTGTCGTGTTTTTAGCGTCCGCAGCTTCCTCTTATGTAACTGGAGCAATTTTAATGGTAGATGGAGGTTATACTGCTATTTAGCATCAATAATTAAACAATTTTTAGGTTGATTTATATCCATTAAACCAACCTTCACTGAATTAATCCTATTTAACCCATGTCAAAAATGAACCATAACTCTCAAGACAAACAGAAATTACTCAAGCTGTTACTACAAAAAAAAGGAATCGGTGTAAAAACAAATACGATACCTTCTAGGAATCCATCTCAACTTGTACCGCTTTCTTTTTCTCAAGAACGACTTTGGTTTTTGTACCAATTAGAAGCTAACGGCTATACCTATAATATGGCGTTTCGCTTTCAAATTGAAGGGAATTTGGATATTGATATCTTTAGAAAAGCTTTAGAAACTATTATGCAACGTCATGAATTGTTGCGAACTTGTTTTCAAGAAGTTGACGAAATTCCCCGACAAATTATTAAACCGAAAATTCAGTTAAATTTGCCTTTAGTGGATTTACAGTCCTTATCTTCTAGGGAACAAACTCAAGAATTAGAGCGATTAACCGAACAAGAAATTTATACTCCCTTTGACTTAACCCAAGCTCCTTTAATGCGGACTTTTTTGGTTAAATTAAAAGCTGACTCTTATCTTTTATTTTTGAGTTTACACCATTCTATTTTTGATGGCTGGTCAATGAAAGTTTTACTACAAGAACTTTCTCGTTTATATGAAGCTTTTTTACAAAAACAATCTAATCCTTTACCCGATTTACCTATTCAATATGGTGATTTTGCCGTTTGGCAAAGACAACAGTTACAAGGAGATAAACTCACCCAGGAAGTTAATTATTGGCAACAACAATTAACCGGAATTCCACCCTTATTAGAAATTCCCACTGATCATCCTCGTCCTCTCATACAAACGTTTAAAGGCAATAATTGTACATTTAAACTAAGTCCAGAATTAAGCCAACACCTGAAAAATATTAGCCAAACGTCAACCGCTACTTTGAATATGACGCTGTTAACGGCGTTTAATGTTTTATTATATCGCTATAGCCGTCAAGAAGATATTGTGATTGGGATTCCCAGTGGCAATCGACAGTTTCCTGAAATTGAACCCTTAATTGGTTGCTTTGTTAATACCTTACCCATTCGGACTCAGTTTAAAGAAAATCTCTCATTTCAAGCTTTATTAAATCAAGTTAAACAAGTATTTTTAGAAGCTTATGAACATCAAGATTTACCCTTAGAAAAGGTGGTGGAAGTGGTAAATCCTGAACGAAATATAAGTTATAGTCCTTTATTTCAAGTGATGTTTTCTTGGGAAGATATGCTGCACATTAATCATTTTTCGATGGCGGATTTAAAATTAACTCCCGTTACGATGAATGCTTTAATTGCTCAATTTGATTTAACCTTAGCCATGCAAGAAACGGCGGAGGGTTTAGTCGGATCTTTTGATTATAATTGCGCGTTGTTTAATCAAGACACAATTGAACGCATGATTACCCACTTTCAAACCTTGTTAGAAGGAATTGCAGTTAATCCTGAACAATCGATTGAATTATTACCTATTTTACCGTTGTCAGAACAAAAGTTATTAGCTCAATGGAATCAGACTAATATTTACGAGAACCCCAAGGTTTGTATTCATGAATTATTTGAACATCAAGTTTTAAAAACTCCAAATGGGATCGCAATAGAATGGGACGGGGAAAAAATCACCTATCAAGACTTAAATAATCGTGCCAATAAATTAGCTCATTATCTCCAATTTAAGGGGGTTAAAGTTGAATCATTAGTGGGTATTTGTTTAGAACAATCTGTATTTATTATTATCAGTTTATTGGCAATTCTTAAAGTGGGTGGTACTTATCTTATTCTAGCTACCAATTATCCCCAAGAGCGTTTAAACTATATCTTAAATGATGCTCAAGTCTCGGTATTAATCACTCAAAATACCTTGATTAATTTATTCCGTGATCATCAAGCAAAAGTAGTTTGTCTGGATACTGAAGAAAACTCAATTGCTAGTCAAAGTCAAAACAATTTATTTAACCCTATTCAGCCAAATAATTTAGCTTATATTATTTATACCTCTGGTTCAACAGGCACTCCTAAAGGGGTTATGATTGAACATCAAAGTTTAGTCAACCACAGCTTAGGAATCATTAAAGCCTATGATTTAACAAGTCGTGATCGAATTTTACAATTTGCTTCTTTTACCTTTGATGTAGCTGCTGAAGAAATTTATCCAACCTTTTTAACGGGTGCAACTTTAGTCATGCGTCCTGCATTAATGTTCCCTTCTTTAGCTGATTTTACTCAATTTATTCAGCACAATCGTTTAACGGTCATTAATCTTCCGGCTACTTATTGGCATGAATGGGTATTAGATTTATCTCAAACTTTAATAACTTTACCAGAAACCCTACGCTTAGTGATTACAGGAAGTGAAGAGGTATTAGCAGAGCGATTAATATTATGGCAAAAAATACTATCAAATAGTCAACGAGAAGATATCACTTGGTTGAATGCTTATGGCCCGACAGAAGCGACGATAACCACCACGGTTTTTAATCCCAATTTGAGTCATAAAATTGCTCAAATTCATTCTGTTGCCATTGGTAAACCGATTACAAATACACAGGTTTATATTTGTGATCGCTATTGTCAACAAGTCCCGATTGGAATACCGGGAGAACTGTTAATTGGAGGTTTAGGTTTGGCCAAAGGTTATCTCAATCGCAATGATTTAACCAGTGAAAAGTTTATTACTCATGCTTTTAATTCATCAGAATATCAACGTTTCTATAAAACTGGAGATTTAGCTCGTTATTTACCCGATGGAAATATAGAGTTTTTAGGACGCATTGATAATCAAGTCAAAATTCGAGGATTTCGTGTTGAAATTGGCGAAATTGAAGCCGTATTAACTGAATACCCAGATGTCCGAGCGACGGCGGTAATTGTTAGAGAATATCAAACAAATAATAAACAATTAGTGGCTTATATTGTTCCAAAATCCCAATCCATTGATCCTGTAAAAGTGCGAAGTTTTCTCAAACAAAAATTACCAGATTATATGATTCCAGCTTTCTTTGTACAGCTTCAAGAATTGCCCTTAATGAGTAGTGGGAAAATTGCTCGTAACGCTTTACCCGCACCTACCGCAAGTCAGGATCAAAAAACAGTGATTGCACCTCGGACAGCTACAGAAAAAATTGTTGCTGAGATTTGGCAAAATGTTTTAGGGTTAAAGCAAATTAGTATTTTCGATAATTTCTTTGACTTAGGTGGTCATTCTTTAAAAGCTACCCAAGTGATTTCTCGACTGCGAGAACAATTAGCTATTAATATTCCTTTAAATTATCTTTTTTCAGAACCGACGGTAGCAGGATTATCCTCTAATTTAGACTTGAATTTATCTGATAAAATTGAGAGTGATCAAATTCCAGATTGGCAAGTTGAAATCACCTTAGACCCCTCCATTCAACCGCCGAATATTCTGACTTTCTTTCCTCAAAAACCTGCTGATATTTTGCTAACAGGAGCTAGGGGTTTTCTAGGAATTCATTTATTAGCTGAATTGTTGGATAAAACAGAAGCTAATATTCATTGTTTAATTCGAGACAAAAGTTTAGAACAAGCTCAAGCGAAAATTTACCAGAAATTAAAAACCTTTCAATTATGGGATGAACAGAAAAGCTCTCGTATTATTCCTGTCATTGGTGATTTATCCCAACAACGTTTAGGAATGTGTCAACCTGATTTTCTGGAATTAGCCAATCAAATTGATGTGATTTATCATAATGGAGCTTGGGTTAATGCCATTTATCCCTATTCAATACTGAAACCCACTAATGTTTTAGGAACAGCAGAAATCTTGAGATTAGCGTGCTTAATTAAAACTAAACCTGTTCATTTTGTCTCAACAACTTCTGTTTTTTCCCCCAGTTATGCTCAAGGAAACTTAATTCAAGAATCTGATCCTCTAGGTATAAATCATGGACTCAATGCTGGTTATACTCAAAGTAAATGGGTTGCCGAAAAATTAATCATGGAAGCTCGAAAGCGGGGACTTCCGATTACAATTTTTAGAGCATCTCGAATTATTGGACATAGTAAAACCGGAATTTGTAATAGAGAAGATTTGTTTTGTCGTATGATTAAAGGCTGTATTCAATTAGGAATGATTCCTGATTTTGGTGACAGTACAGACGACCTCACTCCTGTGGATTATGTGAGTGGTGCAATTGTACATTTAGCCAGTCAAGAAAGCTCTTTAGGGAAAGCATTTCATTTGTTGAATTCTCACCCAACCTTAAATCGTGAGTTATTTGATTGTGTTCGGGAAATGGGTTATCCCTTGCAGTTGGTTTCTTTTGAAAAATGGCGATCGCATTTAACAGAACAATGTAAAATTAATACAGATAACGCTTTATCTCCGGTGTTAGATATTTTTTCCGATGAAAATTTATCCGCAGGTTATTCCCCCGAGTTGGATTCTCAAAATACGGTGATGGGGTTAAAGGGTACGGCCTTTAATTTTCCCCCGATTGATCAAAAATTGTTAAAAACTTATTTTGAATATTTTACTAAAAGTGAGTTTTTAAGATAATAAATGTCGATTTAATTACAGCCATTAATCTGAATTTTACCAGCTTATCTCATTCCCCAAAAATAGGTGATCAATTTCACGAGGAAAATATTATGTTTAACTTAAAACATCAATTATATTTATTAATTTCAAAATTTTTAGAAGAACAAGAACGGATCGAAAAACATAAAAAACTTTCCGACAATGCTACATTTCACAGTTCCGTCAAATTTATCGGAAAGTGTATAAACTATAGGGAGGATAAAAGTCTAATTCAAATTGGAGAGAATACAGTAATTATCGGAGAATTAGCTATATTTCCTTATGGTGGAAAAATAGAAATAGGTAAAAATTGTTATATTGGTGAGAAAACTCGAATTAGATCAGCTAATTCTATCAAAATTGGAAACGAAGTTATGATTTCCGATGATGTCAATATTTATGATACCGATGCTCATTCATTAAATTACATTTTAAGACAGAAAGAATTTGTGGAAGTAGTCATTTTGAATAATCTGATTAAGGATGCTAAGGATGTTGATGTAAAATCTGCACCCGTGGTGATAGAAGATCATGTTTGGATTGGATTTAATGTTGGTATTCTTAAAGGGTTTACGATTGGGAAAGGAGCAATTATTGGAGCAGGTTCTGTTGTAACAAAAGATGTAGAACCTTTTACTGTTGTTGCTGGTAATCCTGCCAAAATTATCAAACGATTATGAATCTGATTCAATTCGGTTAGTATTCATTCCTGAACTGTAGAAAATCCAGAAAATAGTAATAATATAATTTCTGATAATAATGCAGATTTTTATGGTATGCTGAATTAGTGTCTAACTTAAGAGATAGACATTCAAAGTTCTAATGTCCCTCATTTTAGAGTAAGGAGAATCCTATGAATGTTGCTGAAAAAACCTCAGATAGTATAAATCTCAAAGAAGATGTCCGAACTTTCAATCAATCTCTTCAAGAATTTTTAAGATTTATTCAAGTTTATTGGTATCCTAAAGAACACCAGGATAGAGCCTTTTCACAGATTATTCGTGCCTGGGGAATGCTCGTTTTATTGTTTTTATTATTAGTGGGATTAGTAGGTCTTAATGCGTTTAATAGTTTTGTTTTTAGAGACTTAATTACCTTCACAGAAGCTAGGGATGCAGAAAAATTAACTCATCTTGTCATTATTTATGGGATTACCCTAGGCAGTATGACGTTTTTCGGAGGATTGTCCAAGTTTCTTAAAAAACTAATTGCGCTGGATTGGTATCAATGGATCAATAGTAGTATCTTGCAAAAATATTTTAAAAATCGTGCTTATTATCAAATCAATTTTAAAAGAGATATTGAAAATCCAGATCAACGTTTATCCCAAGAAATTCAACCCATCACCAGAACAACGATGGACTTTTTAACAACCTGCGTCGAAAAACTCATGGAGATGCTGGTTTTTATTGTCATCCTTTGGTCAATTTCTAGAACCATTTCTATAGTGCTTCTGGTTTATACGATTATTGGAAATATTCTTGCTACCTATATTACTCAACAATTAAATAAAGTCAATAAACAACAATTAGAAAAAGAGGGAACCTATAAATACGCCATTACTCATGTTCGGACTCACGCTGAATCAATTGCATTTTTTAGAGGAGAAGAAAAAGAGTTAAATATTATTCAAAGGAAGTTCAATCAGGTGATTAAAATTATCATTGAAAAAATTAATTGGGAAAGAAACCAAGAATTTTTTAACCGCGGCTACGAATCCATTGTTCAAATCTTCCCCTTCTTAATTGTTTCCCCATTATATATTAGTGGTAGAATTGAATTTGGACAAGTTAATCAAGCCAGCTATTGTTGCTATTTCTTTTCCACAGCTTTATCCGTGTTAGTCGATGAATTTGGACGCTCCGGTGAGTTTATTAATTATATTGAACGTTTAGAAGATTTTTCCCAAGCTTTAGAGGATGTAAGCGAACAAACCAACCCAGTTAATACCATTCAAGTCATTGAAGATAACAATCTAACTTTTGAGGATGTCACCTTACAAACTCCCGATGCTGCTAAAGTGATTGTTGAACATTTATCCCTGTCCGTTGAACCAGGGGAAGGTTTATTAATTGTTGGGCCAAGTGGTCGAGGAAAAAGTTCTCTTTTACGCGCTATTTCTGGGTTATGGAATACGGGTACAGGTCATTTGATGCGACCTCCCCTCGACGATTTATTATTTTTACCCCAACGTCCCTACATCATTTTAGGAAACTTGCGCGAACAGCTAATTTATCCTCAAACGACAACGGAGATGAGTGAATCCCAATTAAAAGAAATCTTACAAGAAGTTAACCTACAAGATGTTCTTAATCGCATCAAAAATTTTGATGAGGAAGTGGATTGGGAAAATATTTTATCTTTAGGAGAACAACAGCGTCTAGCCTTTGCGCGACTATTCGTTAATCAGCCAGATTTTGTGATTTTAGATGAAGCCACCAGTGCTTTAGATTTAAAAAATGAAGATCATTTATATAAACAGTTACAACAAACTGGCAAGACCTTTATTAGTGTCGGACATCGAGAAAGTTTGTTTAACTATCATCAAAGGGTTTTGGAACTTTCCGAGGATTCTACTTGGCGTTTAATGAGCATGGCAGACTATCATCCATCAACAGCGATTGCAACTCATACCAACAATGAGCAAACCGTTGATGAAACGATAGAAATTGTCTCTGAAATGAACAATCAAGACAATTTTACCCATCAAGAAATGCAAAAACTGACCAACTATAGCTTAAGTACCATCAAAAATAAAGCCAGTCGAGGTCAAACGATTATTGCCAATGATGGCATGAGCTATCGTTATGACAAAACCCTTGATATTGCCAAATGGGTGAGAGTTTAGCTTCTCAGGGAGCTTCGATTGAACTTAAAAAGGTATCTTGCCGCAGTTCGGGAACCTTCAAAGAAGATTCTCGACCGATTACATTGTGAAGTAGGTAGGCGTTAAAAGTTGTCAGACACCCCCCTTATCAAGGGGGGCAGGGGGGATCGAACCTAAAATCCATTTTTAATTTAATTATAACCAGCTACTTAGCCAATTCAAGTCTGAATTGGTAGATTAAAATCCGCCTGGACTTAAATAACTGGGATTTTCCTGTAGGGAAGTATCGAAGGGATTGGGTAAATCTTGGGTGCGAATTAAAGGCCCAGACTGTTGCTGTTGCATGACATCATAGTATAAAGTTTCGGTTAATTTGGCATCCCGGGTAATCAGATTATCGAAATAGGAACCTTGGGGAAAAGTACGCCAACCAAAAAGAGAGTTGAACTGTCCTAAAATGTTGGTATAGTCGTAGAAACGACCCGTATTGTTATTAACAGCGCGGTTAAACAAACCGGGGATATTATTAAATCCCACCGCCGTATCGGGAGAGGGGACAAGTTGCAATTGTTGGGTTTTTACCGGTGCAGGATTGGTGGCGGGTGAATTTTGGGCGATCGCATTAGACGAACTTAACCAGACTAAACCGGTTAAACAAAACAGGGAAGGAAGTAAAAATTTAGCGCGCATGGGTAAAAATCTCCTCACAGGGATAGGGTTAATTAAAAAATCGCGTCAATGGGATGAGAAAGAAATTAATACTAAGTGGGTGGATATTAAAAACCTTTAGACACCCCCCTTATCAAGGGGGGATTAAGGGGGGATCGGCACCCCCCTTATCAAGGGGGGATTAAGGGGGGATCGGCACCCCCCTTATCAAGGGTAGATCCCCCCGCCT
>NZ_JAPZSR010000005.1:0-10220 GCF_027531875.1 Microcystis sp. LE19-84.1B
TCATCCGTTCAGTATAGGCTACATATCAGCAGAGACACTCCTGCAAGGGGAGTGACTCTCAAATTATTACAGATGCGTCAGCGGCTGCGTGTAAGCATCCCACCGAAAAACTAATGCGCGGGGGGTTTGGGGGCGTGGCGCCGCCCCCAAACCCCCCGCGCATTAGTTTTTCGGTGGGATGCTTACACGCAGCCGCTGACGCATCTGTAATAATTTGAGAGTCACTCCCCTTGCAGGAGTGTCTCTGCTGATATGTAGCCTATACTGAACGGATGACCGTATGATTGACTAATTTGCGTTATTTCAGCTTCTATTTTCAAGTCAGGAGATAGGAGATAGGAGATAGGAGACTTTTTTATTTATTCTCCCCACACCCCACACCCCACACCCCACTACCCCCCCCGATGTCGGGGGGGTTGGGGGGGTCACACCCCACACCCCACTTGCGTCTTAGGTTAAACTTTAATTCCTAGTACCTGTGTATGGGTTCCCCGCGCTTGGGTGACACCGATGGTTCTTTCGGAAGCTTCAATCATCGGCCGACGCAAACTAACGACAATAAACTGTGCTTGTTGTGCTTGTTTTTGGATCATTTTAGCCAATTTTTCTACATTGGCCCCATCTAAAAACATATCCACTTCATCAAAGGCATAAAAGGGAGAAGGACGATATCTTTGTAGGGAAAAAATAAAGCTTAAAGCGGTTAAAGATTTCTCACCCCCAGACATGGAACTTAATCGCTGTACGGGTTTTCCTTTGGGATGGGCCACCAGATTTAAGCCACCATTAAAGGGGTCATTTTCGTCTTCTAGTTGTAAGTAACCATCACCGTCGGACAGGGTGGCAAATATATTCTTAAAGTTTTCGTTAACGGCCGTAAATGCTTCCTGAAAAGCATTAAATCTGAGGGTGGTAAAGTTTTCTATCCGCAAAAGTAGTTCGGTTCTTTCTCCTTCTAGAGTTTGCAGTTTTTCTGATAGTTCATCTAATCTCTCTTTGGTTTTTTGGTATTCTTCTAAAGCTAACATATTCACAGGTTCTAAAGCTTCTAATTTCTTTTGTAACTGCCGAATATCGCTTTGAATTTTCTCGAAATCTCGATCGCTTTCAGGAATTTCGGGCAAGGGATTGGGTAAGTCGCTTTCTAGTTGACTAATTTCTGTCTGTAAAGTGGTTAGTAATGCTTGTCTTTCCTCTTGATTGTTGACTAACTTTTCCGATTGCCAGATGGCCTGTTGTTGTTGGTTTTGTTGTTGTCGCAAAACTGTCTCTAATTGGTCTCTTTTTTGCTTGGTTTCCCCTAGTTGTCGGGATAATTGCTGTAAAGCTTGATTGATTTCTAAAATATTGTGATCAAGTTTTTCTATCTCCAGATTTCCGATATTTCTCTGATTAACTGCATCGGTAATTATCTTGTCAATCTCGGTAATTCTATCCGCAGACTCTTGACTTTTTTCCTCTAGTCTGATTTGTTGATTTTGTAGGTCTTTTAACTGTTCGCGGACTGTTGCGAGGTGATTTTCTTGGGTTTGTAACTGCAATTCTTGAGTGCGAATTATTCCCTGTACCTGTTGCCATTCGCTATGGGTATGATTGGCCTCTAAAGCAGTTAATTTCTCCTGTTCTTGCTGTAAAGATAACTCTAACTCAGGAATTTCTCTGGTTAATACTTCTAACCGTTGACGAGAAATAGTAATTTCCTCTTGCTGGCCCGATAATTGACGGGTTAAATCCTCTTTTTCTGTGGTTAAACGTTGTAAATCCTTGCTTAATTGTTGTAGAGATAATTGATTTTCCCGATGACTCTGACGGGTTTCGGTTAACTGTTGGGTTAACTGACTGATAAGATGATTAACTTGGGTAATTTTTTCTTCGTTGCGGGTAAGAATGCGATCGATTTCTGCTAATCTTTCCCGTAGAGATTCCGCTTCACTAGAATCCTTCGGAGAAATTTTACCAAAACGCAGCCCCGATCGCGTCGGTTGGCTGCCTCCGGTCATAGCACCAGTCATCTCTAATAACTCGCCATCCAAAGTAACAATGCGATATTGATTGATATAATAACGGGCAGAATCTATATCCTCGAAAACCACGGTACTGCCAAAAATATAGTTAAAAACCTCCCGATACTGGGATTGAAACTTAACCAAATTCACCGCTAAATCCAGATAACCCCGCGCGTGACGCAGAGAGGAAATATCTTGGGGACGGGGGGGACGAATTTTATTCAAGGGTAAAAAAGTGGCCCGACCGATGCGACGCTGTTTTAATAAGGCAATTCCAGCGGCCGCAACACTATCATCTTGGACGACTACATGACCTAAACGACCTCCTGCGGCGATTTCAAGAGCAATTTGATAACGTTCCTCTACTTCGCCCAATTGTGCCACTAATCCGCAGATTCCGGGCAAATCTGACTGTAATAATATTTGAGTGGCATAGGTTCCCTGGGCCTCCTGTTGCGCTTGCTTGGTCGCTTCCAGTTTATCTAATTCCCTCTGTTTGTCCCGTTGTTCCTTGAGCAGACGTTTTTGGGTGTCCTGACTGATAACGTGATTTTGTTCAGCAAGGGTGAGTTTTTGGGCTAAATTTTGGATATCGGGTTCCGCTTGATTAATTTTTTGTAATATTTCTTGACTTTCTTCGGTTTTTGTGCTAATAACTTGCTCTAATTCTTGCAGACGTTGACCAGCTTCTACTATATTAGTTTGCAATCGATCGCATCTTTCGGTCAATTGGGCCCGTTGGCTACGGTAGGGGTTTAATTGTTCCTGAAGACGGGTAATATTGCGGGAAAGGTCGCTTTGTTCTTTTACCCATGCTTCTGACGCTTCCGCGAGACTACTTGCTTGCAGACGATGGTTTTCTAGGGTTTCCCTTGCGGTTTGGGTTGTCCGTAGGAGATTGGGTAAAATTTCAGTTTCTAAACGGCTTTTTTCAGCATTAATCTGGTTTAATTCGCGATTATAACGATTAATTTCCTCTAAAAGTCTGGTTTTTTGTGCCTGAGATTCTTTTTCAAGGTTTTCTAGCTCTTTTTGTCGTTGTTGCTGTTGTTGTCGTTTGGCCTGTTGACTTGCTAATCGGGAAGTTAGGGACAGGTGTTCATCTTCCCCGAAAGCTTTGACCTGTTGATTGAGTTTCTCTAATTCTTGACTATTTTGGGCGATTTGTTCGGATAAATTAGCGATAGTCTCGGTTAAAACCTGTTTTTCCTTTTCCCCAGCTTGAATTTGTCCTTGTACTTGCTGGCAGCGCTGCTGGAGATTTTGCCAATGGAGGACTATTTCCCATTGTTGTTTTTCTTGGACTTGGGCCTTGAGTTTTTGGTATTTTTCGGCTTTAATGCGATCGAGTGCTAATTTCTCCAGAGATTTTTGCAATTCTGTGGCAATAATTTGGCAGCGTTCTTCCCTTTCTTTAACCGAATCGATATTCTCCCTAGTTTTCTCAATTTTGCGGTCAAATTCGGCTACTCCTGCCAATTCGTCGATAATTTCCCGTCTTTCCTTGGCATTCATGCTGATAATTCGGGTTACGTCCCCCTGTAACACCACGTTGTACCCTTCGGGATAGATGCGTAAACGGTTTAATTGGTCGTGAAGTTCGCTAACCGTACAGGTTTCCCCATTGATATAGTAGGTAGAAGTATAGCTGCCACCCTTAGCCACTTTTAAGCGTCGGGAAACCGTCCAATCCCTATCGGTTGCGTCGGGAATATCGGCAATATCAAAAGTCACCGAAACACTCGCTTCTGAGCTATGACGTTGACTGTTATAGCTGTGATTGACTAAATCCGGTAATCTTTCGGCCCGCATTCCCTTGGAAGTAGCTAATCCCAAGCAAAATAGCAATGCGTCGAGGATATTCGACTTTCCCGAACCATTTGGACCGGAAACCACCGTAAACCCCGGTAAAAAGGGTATAGGAGTTGTTCCCCCGAAGGATTTGAAGTGTGAGAGTTCGACCTTTTTGATGTAAACCATGGCGATAAGCAAAAAGTAGGAAAGCTATCAGCTTGAATCGACAAGGGATAACTCCGGTTTATCCTTGAAAATATCCTCAGACTTGACCGGAGATGAGTTTGATTAGTCGCGTAGTTGGAAAATTTTATGAGAACACCCTTACAGAAAAATATAGCTGATAGCTCCCTTAGATGGCTTGAATCCATTCTTTGACTTGGTATTCTGTCCAGATGCCATTTTGCCAATAGGGATCCGCTTCGATTAATTCTCGCACTTCTGACTCGCTGGCTGCCTGATAAATTGCGAAAACTTGGCTTAAATCTGCCGTTGGTCCGATAGTAATGAGAATTCCCCGTTCTTTCTGTTGATTTAATCCCTCTAGATGTGCTTGACGATAGGGAGCGCGTTTTTCCAGCACATTTTCACAATAACTACCCCAGACAACAAATTTCGGCATATTTGACCTGTACTCTCTTGATCTGTTGCTATTTTACGATCGAATCGTCAATCAGACTCAATCGATCTAGAAAAGTGGGGGAAGTACACAGATACTGTAGGATGCAGATAGTTGGGGGTGGTGATTCGGTAGTAGTGATGACGGTTTTATTAGTGGGATTAATCACAAACGGTTGACCACATTCTTTACATTGACGTTTGTTGGTGGGTTTCTGCGAGAAACTATTGAGAAAACGGGTTTCTTTGGTATTTAGAAACCGGGTTTCTTTGAGAACCTATTTAGAAACCGGGTTTCTTTGAGAAACCCGGTTTCTTCTTGAGAAAACGGGTTTCTATGAGAAACTCTTTGAGAAACTCGTTTTCTTGTATAAATGTTAATCTTTGTCACAAAAGTCTTGACAAATTCGGAATTTTTTGCATAAAATAGCCCCAGTCGTCTTTTGCGTTCAATGTCATGAATTCCACCCTGTTGCCGATTCTTCCTGCTGTTTACGATATTTTGTTCGATTTCGCTCAATCTGATGGTTTTTGGGCAAATTTAGAAACTGCTTTTGGCACAAGTTATGATGTGGTTAAAGCGACGCAATTACGACAGCAGTGGCAAAGTCGAGATTTTAGTCAACTTCCCCCTATTACAGTTCAAAACCTTGGCAATTCAGGGATTTTCGGCGCATATTCCAGCAGTACCAATAGGATTTATATTTCTCAAGCGCTGATTGATTCGGGGGACGCTACCACCCTCAAAGCGGTGTTATTAGAAGAAATTGGGCATTTTATCGACGCGCAAATCAACAGCAGCGATACGCCGGGGGATGAGGGGCAGTTATTTTCGGCGCTGGTGCGGGGAGAAGTGCTGACAGGGGAGCAAATCGCGGCGATACAAGGGGAAAATGACGCGGCGACTATTACCGTTGATGGGCAAGCGGTAAGCGTGGAAATGGCCGTTAAATATTTAACTTCGGGTATTACGGTCGAGTATCAGGGACAAAAATATTATGGTTGGATTACCTACGATAATTCAGTATTAAAGCGTCAGGGTCAAGAGTGGCTGAGTGGCGATAAGGTACAAGATTTTGGCTTTAATTTTCTCGGTAAAACCTATTATCGTCAGGATTTTTATTGGGATGAAAAAGGTGTTTCTCTGGGTTTTGTTGATGGTAATCCCGTTGCCGCTCTTTTTGCTTTTAATACTCCAGATGGTCGTAATTTTGGTTTTGGGCAAGAATCAACTTCTAATATCAGTTGGCCTAATGGCTTTTTACAGTGGGATTATCCTAACGCTCGATGGATTGAAAATGTGGGGAAGATTGACTTCTCATATCCCGCTAATAATGATGACAGTGCGACAATTTCTATCAATGATGTAACCGTTACCGAAGGAAATAGCGGAACTACTAATGCAGTATTTACCGTCACCCTTTCTAATCCCGTCGATACAGCGATTACCCTCAATTACGCCACAGCCGATGGAACCGCTACCACAGCAGACAATGATTATACAGCGATTACTACTACTCCCTTAACCTTCAATCCGGGAGAAACTTCTAAAACGATTACTGTAGCTGTCAATGGCGATACCAAAGTTGAAACTAACGAGAATTTCTTCGTCAATCTCAGCAATTTACAAGCCAATGGTCGTAATGTCACCCTCACCGATAACCAAGGACAGGGAACGATTAATAACGATGACAGCGCATCTATTGCAATTACTGATGTCACAATTACCGAAGGAAATAGTGGGACGACTAATGCAGTATTTACTGTCACTCTTTCTAATCAAGTTGATACAGCAGTAACGGTTAATTACGCCACAGCCAATGGAACCGCTACCACAGCAGACAATGATTATACGGCGATTCCTACTACTGCTTTAACCTTCAATGCTGGTGAGACTTCTAAGACGATTACTGTTGCTGTCAATGGCGATACTAAAGTCGAAAGTAACGAGACTTTCTTCGTCAATCTTAGTGATTTACAAGCCAATGGTCGTAATGTCACCCTCACCGATAACCAAGGACAGGGAACAATTAATAACGATGACAGTGCCAATATTGTTGGCACTGTTCAATGGAAAAGCGAAGAAGGTGGGAATAGTCATTATTATAAAGTTATCTATCAGCCAAATGGTATTTCTTGGAACACAGCAAAAGCTCAAGCAGAAGCACTTGGTGGATATTTAGTCACAATTACTTCTGCTGAAGAAAATAATTTTGTCAGTAGTTTATTTTCTGGTAATTCTTCAGCCTGGAAAAATCTTGGTATAGATACACGCGGTCCTTGGATTGGTGGATTTCAACCTCCTAATAGTCCTGAACCTAATGGGGGATGGCAATGGGTATCAGGTGAACCTTTTAATTATACTAATTGGGGAGTAAGTGCTAATGGGGATCAACAGCCTCTAGATAATAATGATTTTGGTGAAGATTACATTCACTTTTTTGGTGGTGGAAATAATAATTTTACAGCTAAAACTTGGAATGATCTTAATGATGATACTTCTAGTATCGGTGGTAATCCAATTGCATACATCATTGAAATTGAATTAGATTCACTTATTTCGATTAACGATGTCACCGTTACCGAAGGAAATAGTGGGACAACTAATGCAGTATTTACTGTCACTCTTTCTAATGCAGTTGATACAGCAGTAACGGTTAATTACGCCACAGCCGATGGAACCGCTACCACAGCGGATAACGATTATACGGCGATTGCTGCTACTCCCTTAACCTTCAATCCGGGAGAAACTTCTAAGACGATTACTGTTGCTGTTAATGGCGATACTAAAGTCGAAAGTAACGAGACTTTCTTCGTTAATTTGAGTAATTTACAAACCAATGGTCGTAACGTTACCATAACCGATAATCAAGGACAGGGAACGATTACTGATGATGATGTCATACTTCCTAGTATTACTCTTGCGGTTGCTCCTAGTAGTGTTACTGAAGACGGGACAAGTAATCTCATCTACACCTTTACCCGTAGTGGAGTAACAACAAATCTTTTGACAGTTAACTATAGTATTGGTGGGACAGCAAATAATGGAACTGATTACGCTTCGATTCCCACAGGTGTAACCTTTGCGGCTAATTTAGCGACTGCGACTGTAACAATTAACCCCACTGCTGATACTACTGTTGAAAGCGATGAAACCGTCGCTTTAACTCTCACTGCGGGGACTGATTATACGATAGGTACGACTACCGCAGTTACGGGGACAATTACGAATGACGATACCAGTGTCACCCTTGCTGTTTCTCCTGCAAGTGTTACCGAAGATGGGACAAGTAATCTGGTTTATACCTTCACCCGTAGCGGAGTAACCAGTAACGCTTTAACAGTCAATTACACCCTCGGAGGGACAGCGACTTTAAATACCGACTACACTCGCAGCGGGACTAACAATACTGTCACCTTTGTTGCTAATGCTACTACTGCTACCGTAATCGTTGACCCCACTGCTGATACTACTGTTGAAAGCAATGAAACCGTCGCTTTAACCCTCGCTTCCGGGACAGGTTATACGATAGGTACTCCTAACGCAGCCACGGGGACAATTACCAATGATGATACCAGTGTCACCCTAGCAGTTTCTCCCGCAAGCGTCACCGAAAACGGGACAACAAATCTGATTTATACCTTCACTCGTACTGGTGTAACAACTAGCGCCTTAACCGCTAACTATACAGTTGGGGGGACAGCTACTTTTAACACAGATTACACCCAAACCGGTGCAGCAAGTTTCACCAGTACAACTGGGACAGTGACTTTCGCGGCTAATGCTACGAAGGCGACTGTAACAGTTGACCCAACTGCTGACACAACTGTTGAAAGTGATGAAACGGTCGTCTTAACTCTCGCGACCGGGACTGGTTATACAATAGGTACACCAACCGCAGTTACAGGAACAATTGCTAATGATGATACCAATGTTACTCTTGCGGTCTCTTCTGGAAGTGTTACCGAAGACGGGACAAATAATCTGGTTTATACTTTCACCCGTACTGGTGTAACAACTAACGCCTTGACTGTCAATTACACCCTCGGAGGGACAGCTACTCTCAATACCGACTACACTCGTACAGGGACTAACAATACTGTCACTTTCGCAGCTAATGCTACGACGGCGACTGTAACAGTTGACCCCACTGCTGATACTACTGTTGAAAGTGATGAAACGGTCGCCTTAACTCTTACGACCGGGACTGGTTATACAATAGGGACAACTACCGCAGTTATAGGAACAATTACCAATGACGACTTTTCCCAACTCTCCATCAACGACATCATTACTGTTGTCGAAGGTAAAAATAGTAATGCAGTTCTCACCGTCACTGTAAATAATCCCAATCCACAACAAATTAGTGTTAATTATGCTACTGCACCCATTGATGCTACTGCTAATGTAGATTACACTAGCCAGACAGGAACTCTCATCATTCCCGCTAATGCTTCTACTGCTACTATTACCATTCCCATTCTCAATGATGACCTTAATGAACCTGATGAAGTCTTTGCAGTAACCCTGTCAAATGCGACTAATGCTATCATTAATCCTGATGAAGAAACAGCAGGAGTTATCATTACTGATACTTGGCAAAGCATTCTCACTCGTACTTTACCTAACGGTGTCGAAAACCTCAAACTAATTGGCACTAATAATATTAACGGTACGGGTAACAATGCTAATAATATCATCACCGGAAATAGTGGCAATAATCAAATCAATGGTGCTAATGGTGCTGATATTCTAACCGGTGGTCTAGGTGCAGATACTTTTATCTTCCAATTTGGACAATCTACCATATCCGCAAGCGATCGTATCACAGATTTTGCCATCAATAGTGATAAAATCGACTTATTAACTCAAGGTGGAACCGCCATGAATGCGCCTAGTAGTTTCAGTCGCGCTACTGATAGCACTACTACCACTTTAGACAATTTAATCAATCAGGTATTTACTGATGCCAATGGAGCGATTACAGGTAATCAAGGATTAGGGGTTAATAGTGCCGCCTTAGTGCAGGTAACAACCGGTGCAATAGCCGGAACTTACCTCGTTATTAATGATAGCACGGCTGGCTTCCAATCCAGCAATGATTTATTAATAAATATCACCGGATTTACTGGTACTTTACCTGCTTTAGGGAACATTCCAGTGAGTAATTTCTTTGTTTAATTAAGTAGGCGTAGGGGGCGTTAGGCGGCTATCAATTCGGTCAAAAAACCAAAATTAACAAGCCGCCGTAACGCACCACCTCTATTATTAAATCGGTGCGTTACGCTATCGCGCTTCACACCCTACTGGCTGCACAATTGCTTGCTCTACTTGATTGAGGTAATCAGATAAAAGTTTAAGCAGCATGATTTAATATTTGTTCTAATTCTTGACGCAAAGCAAGGTAATGACGATAATCGTTTGCCCATTCTATAAATATTATATCATCTGATAATGTTCCCTGATTGTATTGGTTATAAAAATCTTCGGAATCCATTTTATGTTGGTTCTCATAAACGCTAAGTCGCTTGGCAACAGCAATCAAAGCATCTAAAGATGATGTATATTGAATGGTCTGTTTACGCATTTTTCTTTTACTCCAAAATAGGGTTTGCTGAATAAATTTGAAATGTAGGCAAAGTAAAGGTTTTGGGGCTTTTCTCGCTCCCACAGGTGCAAGATTTTGAGAGAATCGTCGTTCAAAACCTTGCGTCTTCATCGGCCCGCGTCCTGTAGGGGCGAAGCATTCGGACAATAACCTATCGGTGAAAAGGTAGATTTTCTATCCGAATGCTTCGCCC
>NZ_JAPZSR010000264.1:0-3641 GCF_027531875.1 Microcystis sp. LE19-84.1B
CAAGAGAAGATATTGATAAAAATAGCAATCATAAAAACCAAATCCCCAACATTTATCAAGCAATTATTTTTATTAGTAAATATTCTACACGACTCAGTCCAGATAAGCAAGATGGCTTACCACTACTACCGAATCACTACCGGTGTGAGATATGGAAAGTTTCCGTATATTATGTAGTTATGCGGGAATTTTCTGTGGCTCGATGATCGTTTTACATCCGAAGGTAAAAAGTTATGCCAAACACTGATCGCGATATAGTAGACCGTGCCATTGATACTGTTCGTGAACGAGTTGATCGGATACGAGAAGATGTTGGTAATGCATTAGACGGATCCGATGACGTGCAGATTTTCTCTTTGCCGAAGAGGAATTTATGAATAATTCAGACCACTTTCTTCAAGCATTTTCTTCCATTGAGCGATTTCTTCGCTTAAAGGTAAATTCGGATAACTATCCTAGCTTTTACCAATTGGTCGATAAAGTTTCAATGTCGAATTCAGTAGTTAAAGCTTTTAAGAATGATCTTAAAGAATATGCAGACTTAAGAAATGCGATTGTACATGAGCGTTCTGATGGGCATATTATTGCTGAACCAAATGACAGGGCAGTAAAGAATATTAAGCATATTGAATCTGTAATCATAAGTCCACCTAAGGTGATACCCAAATTTCAAAAAAGTGTTGCCTTAGTACAAAAGGATGCATCAATTGGGGATGCAGTAAAGTTAATGCTCGAACATTCCTTCTCTCAAATACCAGTTCTTGACAATGGTATTTTTTCTGCATTGCTTACAGCAAATACCATCACACGTTGGCTTGGAGCATGTGTTTCAGAAGAGATCTTTAGTCTTAAGGAAACTCCAATTCAAAAGGTGTTAGAGTTTACTGAAGATCGGGAGAATCATAAGTTTATTAGTCGTAATACTACTATGTTTGAAGTATTAGAAAGCTTTCAGGCTTTTGAAAGTCGAGGTAAACAGCTAGATGCTTTATTAATTACTGATGGCGGCAAGCAAACAGAGAAAATAATTGGTATTATTACTGTGTCTGATTTGCCTACGATTATTCAAGTGGTAGAGTGACTTTTGGCGTTTAGCGCTGAGCGACCTAACACTTCAGCGCAGCGGACGGTCAAAAGCTGCTGGTAGAGTGCCCAAAGTTATCTCCGCCGCTGGCTTTTGCCGTTGGATAGACAAAGTTTTGAGAATTTCAAAGTAGTCCATCGTACAGCCTGAGTTCTGCTACAGTCTGGGCTAGACCTTGCCTTTCATAAGCTGCAAGTAACTCATCAACACTTTGCGGTGGATTTTTTAAACTCATTCGCTGTTGCTTAGCAGCTTCACAGATCACTGAAGGAGCTAAATCAATCAGATGAATAATAAACTCATCGGGATGCTGAGCCTCGATACCATATTGCTCAAGAGTTGTAGCCGGAAAATCTGACAGATTGTATGTAACAATCACATCGGCTCCTGCACAAATGGCAGCTGCTAGTACATGACGGTCATTGGCATCTGGTAAGTTTAGCGATGGAATTAGATCTTTATAACCCTGAACGAGACAGTCACGCACATTACTGTTCATCAGAGCTTTTGTGCGATGAAGACGCTCCTCCGTGAGATCAGGTCTATTCTTCAAAAGATTGCGAATCCACTCATCATGAATTTCATCAGTCCATTTGGCACGGAACAAATCTGTCAATGCTAAACGCATCAAAAAATCCCGTAGAGGAGCTGCATATAAAACACACGCGTCGAATAATGCAGTGAAGTTGCTCACAATCAATAGCCTATGTCCAACTCTTGTGCTTCGCGCGTAAGTTCTTCAAGAGTTTGTAATCTTTTCTGGTCTATGTCATGCTTATACGTCATGAGGTCGTCAAATCGAATCCGGCGATGAGTTCCCACTTTTCGGTATGGAATCTTGCCATCATCAATCAGACTGATCAGGAATGGACGTGATACATTCAAGATATCCGCTGCTTGTTGTGTCGTTAACTCAGCATATACAGGCATCAAAGTAACTGCATTGCCACGAGCCATTTGCGTCAGAATATCAGTTAAAAGGCGAAATGCAGACATCGGAATAACAACCACTTCTTCTGGCTCATTATCCGCCTGCACACGCAGTCTGAATTCAGGCAAGTGGTTTCCAACAGGGCGTTTGCCTAGAAATCTTGAAAGCTGACGGCTTGACTCACGCGCAAGCTCTGTATCTGCCGCAGTCGGTGCAATTGTCTCTTGAAAATCAGCGATTCCAGTAGCCATTGTCTTGTCCCGCTCATACTGTTGATTGAACTCTTGTCCAGAGTTACTACGGCCTAGTGTACCCCACATACGAAATAAATGCAACAAACGCAACAAACGAAAAGTATGTTTTTGTCACAACTTGCTCACCAGCCGTAGGGTGCGTTCCCTAATGTGGTTCCTACTGCTCCAGCGATCGATTTTGGGGAACGCACCATGCAGATTGATTGCAGCTGTGGGTTTAAGTGTGATGGCGAAGGCACTGCGTAGCAGTACGCTGATCTTGTCGGTTGGGTTGACGGCTGTTACCCAACACCCTCAAAACCAAGATTAAATAAGGTAGGATAGAGAGCGAAAAAATATTCTAGATTGCCGTGAATGGAAGCGTCTATATTGAAACAAGTATTTTTGGGCATTTAACCGCCAGACCCACTGACAATCTGATCGTTGCTGCTAATATCAAGATCACCCAAGATTGGTGGAACGAACATAGTAGCTCATTTACGCTTTACGCATCAGAGATCGTTGAAGATGAGGCAGCTAAGGGAGAGCCGATAATCGCCGCTCAACGGTTAAACTTGTTACAATCCCTAATGCTTCTCGAACTTACAGAAGATGCGTTTGAACTTTCGCAAGCGTTTCTGACTCAAAGCAATCTGCCCCTAAAGGCATCTAACGACGCTTTACATATGGCATTAGCAACCGTCTATAACTTAGATTATTTGGTAACATGGAACTGCAAGCACATGGCAAATGCCCAAATTCAGCGTAAGCTGGCTCAGATTAGTTCTGATCTCGGATATATATTGCCAGTTATTTGCACTCCTTATGAGCTTATTGGATATAACCTAGAGGTCTAGTCATGTATAAAAATGAAATTCTCGATGAAATTCACAAGTATAGAGAAGAATACGCTCAATCGTTTCAATATGACTTAAGAGCTATTTTTAATGACTTAAAGCAGAAGCAACTGGCTCATAAAGATAGATTAGTTAGGTTGCCAATTAAGCGAGCGTCTAACAAATCACTGCACCCGACCGCCTGCTAAAGCATTCAATGGAACCGCTAAATCTATAGTGCGATGCCGAAGGCACTGCGTAGCAGTACGCTATCTCCCTAGGGTGCGTTCCCTAAAGTGGTTCCTACTGATCCGGCGATCGATTTTGGGGAACGCTCCATGCACATTAATTGCAGCTGTGGGTTTAAGTGCGATGGCGCACCTAAAAATGAGCGAATTTCTTGACAAATGAAGTTAAATATCTGGACTTCCCCCATACATAAATACTAAAAAATTAACAAAACCCTTACTGCAGGTCGCTTCTAAGAAAAAATTGAAAAGAGGCTACTGGGTACATTTTTTACTTGAAAATGGCTGTACCGTTGACTGTATCTGGAG
>NZ_JAPZSR010000331.1:0-6898 GCF_027531875.1 Microcystis sp. LE19-84.1B
AAACCCAACAATACACCCAAGGAAACCCAACAAAAAGATTCAGACGGATTTAGGTGTTGGGTGTTGGGTTTCGCTTTTCCTGAGAATTGAGAGGTTTTCCTTAACATATTTATTCGCTCAACCCAACCTACGAAACTGTAGGTTGGGTTGAGGCACGAAACCCAACCATAAACCCAAGGAAACTAAAGTAGGTTGGGTTGACGTAAGGAAACCCAACTATAGACCCAAGGCAACCCAACAAAAAGATTCAGACAGATTTAGGTTTTGGGTGTTGGGTTTCGCTTTTCCTGGGAATTGAGAGGTTTTCTTTAACATATTTATTCGCTCAACCCAACCTACGAAACTGTAGGTTGGGTTGAGGCACGAAACCCAACAATAGACCCAAGGAAACTAAAGTAGGTTGGGTTGAGGCACGAAACCCAACAATACACCCAAGGAAACCGAACAAAAAGATTCAGACAGATTTAGGTGTTGGCTGTTGGGTTTCGCTTTTCCTGAGAATTGAGAGGTTTTCTTTAACATATTTATTCGCTCAACCCAACCTACGAAACTCACCCCCCTAATTGTTGTAAAATCTGCATCACCTTTTCATAAGCAGCCATATTATTCTGTTGGAGGAATAATATAGCTGCTTGTTGTAGATCAATTTTTACTTTTTCGGGTTGTCCTAATATGGCATATAAACCACCACGACCTAAGTAAGCTTGAGCCAAATTAGGATTAATTTCAATAGCTTTGTTGTAGTCAGAGAGGGCTAATTCGTATTTTTTTTGCCCAAAGTAAAGAACCCCCCGATTGACGTAAGCCTCAGCTAAATTAGGATTAATGTCAATAGCTTTGCTGTAGTCAGAGAGGGCTAAATCGTATTTCTGCAAGTCTTTGTAAAGAAGCCCCCGATTGTTGTAAGCCTCAGCATAATTAGGATTAAGTTCAATGGCTTTGTTGATGTCAGAGAGGGCTAATTCGTATTTCTGCAAGTCATAGTAAATATTCCCCCGATTGTAGTAAGCCTCAGCATAATTAGGATTAATGTCAATGGCTTTGTTGATGTCAGAGAGGGCTAATTCGTATTTCTGCTGGTTATAGTAAACACCCCCCCGATTGTAGTAAAGTATAGCAAAATTAGGATTAATTTCAATGGCTTTGTCGTAGTCAGCTAAAGCTAAATCGTATTTCTGCAAGTCATAGTAAAGATTCCCACGATTGTTATAAGCATTAGCATGATTAGGATTAAGTTTAATAGCTTTGTTGTAGTCATCTAATGCTAATTCGTATTTTTGTTGATCTCTGTAAAGAATCCCTCGATTGACATACCAAGCAGCACGGGGAGCGAGATCAATTGCCTGAGTAATCGCCGCTAATCCCTCATCATAGCGTTTTAATTCACTTAATACTGCCCATTTCTCATTATAGTAATTGGGGTTATTGGGAACCAGAGAAATCGCCTGATTAATCACCGTTAATGCTTGCTCATAATTTTCTCTGGCTTCTCTTTCTGTACCTGCAATTTTTGAGAAGTCACCTAAAAAGCGATAAACTACACTTTGCCGTTGTAAAATACTACTGTGAAAGTTCTTTAAATCTTCCCGTTTAGGTAAAGTGTTAATCGCTTGTTGCAAAGCTTCTATAGCTGGTTGATGTTCGCGTAATTCAAATAACGCTAATCCCTTCCCATACCAAGCTAAATAGACATTATCGGGGTCATTTTGCTTAATCGCTTCATCAAAGGCTTTAATTGCTTCCTGATCCCTTGCTAACCGCCATAATTGTCCCCCCCTTTGTATCCAAATATCCGCCTTCGCATTGGTATTAGGGACAATAACACCAGTAATCGCTTGAATAATTTCTTGTTGTTGTTGCGGACTAACTTGGGGTTGAGCAGTGGTTAATAATTGCGGTTTTACCTTCAATCTTTCTTGCAATCCGATAAAAGTGCTAATAGGAATCCCTAAACTATACCCTAACTGAATTTCCGTTACCCCTGCTCCTTCTGAACGTCCATGAATCCCTATTACTCTCCCCTGAGAGTCTAAGACTGCACCGCCACTCATGCCCCCAAATGTGATGCTGGTATAAACTAATTCATAGCCTTCGGTTAAAGAAGCAACACTTTGTAATGTTCCCCCTTGTTTATTCCTTAAAGGACTTTGGCGGGTTTGTAGTAATCCCCGTTCTTTCTCGTCAATTGTACCGCCACTAAACAACCATTTCGAGGGATTTTGTCCAATTTTGGCGAAGCCTGCGGCAAAAACAAAATCATCGGTATTTGGGTTATAATTCGCTATTTCCGCAACGGGATAATTGTCCTGGCTTTCAAACTGAAAGACTGCTAAATCTACCCCTTCCTGCCGAATAATGGTGCTTTTCTCGATGTTTCGAGTTTTGCCGTCGCTGGTGACGACGGTGTAGGTGTTATCGGGACAAGGTTTACTTGCAGCATCTTGACTTTCTTCTTTGTTCTCACATAATACATGGTCTGCGGTTAAAACCGTGTAAATATTGCCTTTTTTAGCAATAATTACGCCACTTCCATTGGCTGTACTGCTACTATCAATCCGGACGGTGAAACCCTTCGCTTTCGCTTCTAATTTGGCGATATAACCAGTATAGACGGTGGTTTCTATATCGGGGTTCACCTGCGGTAGGGGTAGGTTATAGGCGCTGAGGATTTCGGGCCGGATGTAGGTTAATAGGGTATGAAGGGAAATGCCCCAGTTAACCGCTCTCATCTGTTGGATTTCCGCGTCTGTGGGTTTTGTACCGTCCTCGTAGATGTAGTTAGAGAGAATCGGATGGGCCGATCGCCCGTTAATACCGATTAACTCATCCTCGAAAAAGATACCACCGCCGCTCATTCCCTGCACGATATCGCCACTATAACCGACGCTGTAGCCCTCCCGGAGGGGTCGATCGCTTGTTTGTTCAATTTTCCCGTTATCGGTGGTGTACTGCCCCGTTTCTGCGGAATAACCGGTTACGGTGATATCTAGTTCCGCATCCGGGGAAATGGCGCGAATTTTAGCGATCGGATAATCCCGGGTATCGCTAAACTCCACCAGGGCCAGATCCTTATCTTTTAAAAGGGAATTCGGCGCGATCGAGGCTGTGCGGGTTTGGCCGTCGTGGGTTTGGATCTGTAGGGTGGTCGCGCCACGGGTAACGTGAGCGTTGGTCAAAACGAGATATATACTGCCTTTTTTCCCGATAATGATTCCCGATCCCCGATTTATCTCGCTAGTAATCTTAACAGTGACTTGACGGATCGATCGCTCGATCTGCGCGTCTGGGCTGTCTTCCGCCACGATCGCCGGAGCAGAGAAAGGGGATAGCGCTTTAACCGGTACGACGGGCAGAAGTAGGAGGCTTAGGAGTAGGGGAAAGGGTTTCAACATGGTTATTATGGGGAAATTCGGGGTAAAACAGCGAAAATTCTAGCGGGTGGGAACGCAATTATTTTGCGGGCCAGCAGATCTCGTACCACAGGGTGCGTCGCGATCGGCGAGTGGAGCTTTGGCGAAAAACTCCGTCATCGAGATATAGGTTTTATCTCCGGAATTCTGGAGGAGCATATCCGAGCTTTTCCCCTCTAGGATGTCCATGAGTTGTTGCAAGACTAAATCTGGATTGTCGTGGGGTTTAAGGGTAAAAAGTTGGCTATTACCATCGCAGGGATCGCCGGATCGTGAAACGCTGCAGATGATCGGGTATCCCTTCGCCCGGCCGGTGGTGAGATAGTTAAAACGCCCTTGATTATATGCTTCCTGGAATTTTTTCGTGACTTCCTCGCAACGAACCGGGGAACGTTTGGAGAAATATTCCGATTTCCAGCCGATAATCCGCACATTGCCGCTCCTTTGGGGAATCCAAGCCAGGGTAGCGGGGATTTTTCCTCCCGATGCGCGATCGAACACCTCTTTACAGAAGAAGGTGACGCCATTCGGGGTGGTCGATTGGCTGAAACCGGGGGCGATACCACCGAGGAGGACAGTGGCGAGGAGGCCGACGCAAGCGAGACGGTGGGAAATATATCTAGAGTTCATAGGGATAGTTCCTCAGAAAATAGGGATTAGAATCGTGATTAGGGTCAAAATGGGATTATTTAAGGGTTAGCGGCGGCGTTGAGGGTGTAGCGACCCGATTCACCCCCTTCGCGAGAGGTAGCCACTAGGATATAAACTCCATCGGCGGGTAATTCGGTTACAAGTCGAGCGTTAAAATCCCCGGGGGCGCGATCAACACGCTGGTCACTACGGGCGACCTGTGGGTATTTTGTCCCCTCGGAAGATTGGAGAACGCGATAGAGGACAAGATAGGGAGCGATCTCGTTGCTGTTCATATCCAGAACGATTTTCTGTCCGGCACGACCCTCGAACCCGTAATATTGCTCGTTTTGGTCTTTGGTCAAGTTGCCTTGAACGGTCTGACCGTTAAGAGGGAGGGCGAGTAACTGTATCCGATCGTCCTGTCCTAATGTTGAGACGGTGGAGACATCGCCTGTTTTAACTGCGGTGAGGAAAGCTTGCAGGCGATCGAGGGAAACGGCGAAATTAATGCCGCTCTGGGTACGGCCGATCGGGTTTCCCGCACCGTCGTAAACGTAACTCCCGATATCCCCTGCGACGTTAACCCCCACCACTTCCCCCCGTGAATTCAAAAGCGGCCCGCCGGAATTGCCTTTGTTGATATTAGCGTTGTGTTGCACAATGCCTTTTTCGGGGTCGAGACGGCTGATAATGCCCTGGGTGAGGGTGTTTTGATAGTCCTCGTTTAAGGGTGTGCCGATGACGAAAACGCTTTCGCCGACTTTGGCGGAGTTCGGACGGGCGAGGGGAAGATAGGGCAGGTTTTGGCGGTTATAAATCCGCAGGACGGCTAAATCCACGCCATTTTTAGCGAAGCCGATCACGTCTGCCGAGGCCTGCTGTCCGTTGGAAAATTTCACCGTCACCACCCGGGGGCCGTCCGCAACAACGTGGGCGTTGGTAATGATGATACCGTCGGGACTGACGAGAAAGCCGCTACCGTGGCCGCTGCCATTTTTGACGGTGACGACGGCGGGGCTGGCTTTCTGATAGACTCTAGAAGCGGTTTGCTCCTGGGCGAGGATGGGTGGAATGTTTTCCATCAGGAAGCCTCCGGGTTGAACGAGTAGGCCAGTGGTGGCCAGTAGCACCGATAGGGTGAAAGTAATTGGTTTCATCGGGTTGGCTCCTCTTTAGTCGAGGGATACTTGCAAGGATGTTATCGTTGGTTTTTTTCCAATTATGCGATCAAGTTTTAAGTCCTCAGGTTGCTTTTTTCACAAAAGTTTAGAGGGGGAGAGCGATCGCTCTCCCTTGCAACTTACGCACCTATCTGCCGTAGTGCTTCTATGGCGCTGTTGTACATTTCTGTGTTTCCCTGCTGGCGAAATAATTCGGCGGCCGTTGTTAGATCGGCGATCGCATTTTGTCTCTGGTTAAATGCGAGATGGACGTATCCGCGGAAATGGTAAGCGTAGGCAGCGCGGGGGTTTAGTCGGATCGCGGTGTTCAGGTCTTGAAACGCCGGTCGCCATTGTTCGCGAATCGTGTAAATCATGCCCCGACCGAGGTAAGCTTCGGCATAGTCCGGATCGAGTTCGATCGCTCTGGTGAATTGAGCGAGGGCGAGATCATATTTTTCCTGTTGGATGTAGTTAATTCCCCGGTTAAAGTGGGCGATCGCTTCTTTGTAGTTCGCTTGAGCGATCCGGGTTTCGGCTGGTTGTCGGCTTTCTAGGGCCATAACGGGGTGAACAGTGGCGAGGGTGGAGAGGCCGATTAGGCTGACGGTGGTGAGAAGGGCAAAGGATTTCATGGGTAGTTCCTCGGTGAGGGTGATTTGAGCTTCTACCTAATTCATCGGTTGCTTTTTTGAGAATATGCAGGATAGGGCGATCAATTTTTTTTCCTTTCGGGTACAAAAGGAAAAAGCGCGGCAATCGGCATCGCTTTGTTATCATTTAGTGAAAAATACTTGTTTTTTTTGATGCAATATGGTAAGCAAATCCCCGACGATTACTGATGCGGAATTAATTCGCCTCAGTTGTCAGAACCCGGAATTACGCTTTGAACGCAATGCAGATGGAACCTTAGTCACTATGGCACCGATCGGAAGTATTTCAGCGAATCGAGAACTGAAAGCCGGCGCTCGCCTGCTCTACTGGGTCGAACAGAACGGGTTAGGAGAGGTATTTAGTTCTAGCGGCGGTTTTAAACTGGCCAATAGCGCGGTACGCTCTCCCGATGTGGCTTTCGTGGCGAGAGAACGTTTACCGTCCGGTTGGCAGGAAAGGGAGGATGAATTTCTCGATCTCGCGCCGGATTTCGTGATCGAGATCCGTTCTAAAACCGATAGTTTATCCAAGTTAAAGCGGAAAATGGAGGAGTATCGGGAGAACGGGGTGAAGTTAGGATGGTTGATCGATCGCCACAATAAACAGGCTTTCGTCTACCGTCAGGACGGGACGATTACCTGTTATCCCGCCAACGCGATTTTAAGCGGGGAGGATGTGGTTCCGGGGTTCACTTTGGCACTGGAAATCTTGCTGTAAGATCGATCGCTTTTTTCGGGGTGAGATTCAAAATCGATCGAGTATCTAGGGTTTGCGGCAAAAAGTTTGTTGGTGGGGGCAGGGTGTGACCCCCCCAACCCCCCCGACATCGGGGGGGCAGGGGGGGTGTGGGGTGTTGGGTTTCTACCGTAGGTTGGGTTGAGGCACGAAACCCAACAATAAACCCAAGGAAACCCAACAAAAAGATTCAGACAGATTTAGGTGTTGGGTGTTGGGTTTCGCTTTTCCTGAGAATTGAGAGGTTTTCCTTAACATATTTATTCGCTCAACCCAACCTACGGACTCTACAGTAGTCAGGAAACC
>NZ_JAPZSR010000173.1:0-1844 GCF_027531875.1 Microcystis sp. LE19-84.1B
TTTTGGAATTCCCCCTATTTTCACCCCTCAGATCTAATTGCCGCCCAGGCCAAAAGTACAGTAGAAAGAATCAAAGAACATCCAATAGTTTTGGCAGTTCAAGACACAACAAGTTTAGACTTGACAACGCAAAAAGCCAAAAAAGGCATTTGAAATACAAGTACCTAGCCATCACTCCCAGGCGACCCCTCGTCAACCAGTCAAATTACCGGTAATTTTAGCTGAAGAAGAAAATCCTCATACCGGGGTTAATCCTATCAGTTGGCTCCTCTTAACTAGCCTAGACATTAGTAGCTTTGAATCAGCGATAAACTGTGGGCGCTGGTACAGTTATCGCTGGTTGATAGAACGCTATCATTTTGTTTTAAAAAGTGGTTGTGGACTAGAAAAACTGCAATTAGAAACGGGTCGGAGAATTGAGATGGCTTTAGCTACTTATTCAATTGTAGCCTGGAGATTACTCTGGTTAACTTATCAAGCACGCTTACACGGAGAGGAGAGTTGTGAAAGTTTTTTGGAAGAACATGAATGGCAATCTTTGTGTGCCACTATTCATAAAAAGGGTCCGCCACCTGAAAAGCCGCCCTCCTTGGCCAGAAGCGGTCAGAATGATTGCTTCTCTTGGGGGTTTTTTAGGTAGAAAAGGTGACGGTGAACCCGGTGTTAAAACTATTTGGTTGGGACTGGGAAGGTAACATGATATCAGCCAGACTTGGAAACTATCTCATCAAATTAGTCACCCCACAGAACCCCCTTGAGCCATATTGCACACTTTTCTCTTTTTGTCAAATTTTATGTTAAGAAAGATGTGACTAATGGATAGCTTATCAAGGGGGCAGGGGGTATCGAACCTAAAATCCATTTTAATTTTAATTATAACCAGCTACTTAATATGTTAAAATATGCCTAGATATTTGTAAACTTTTTCCTTTGTATGGATATCGTTATTATCGAGGATGAAATTGAAATCGCCCATTTGATTCAGCAAACTTTAGAGCGGGAATCATTTAATTGTCATCTGGCTTGTAATGGTAGGGTAGGACTAGAACTATTTTATCAAAAGCAACCAGACTTAGTGATTTTAGATTTAATGTTACCCGAATTAGACGGACTGGAATTATGTGCTAGAATTCGCCAAAAACCGGGGACAAAAGACCCCTATATTTTAATGTTAACCGCTAGGGGAGAAGAAATTGATCGCATTATCGGTCTATCTACGGGAGCCGATGATTATATGGTCAAACCCTTTAGTCCCCGGGAATTAACCGCTCGCGTAAGAGCTTTATTAAGACGTAGTTTAAGACACGATAGCCAACCCCAGCAACTCCATCGCAGCCGTCATTTTATTATCGACTTAGACCAACATTCTGCTCTTCGTAAATTGGAGGGAATGCCAGAGGAAACCCTCGATTTAACCACCTTAGAATTTAATTTATTAGCTACCTTTGTCAGTTATCCCAATCGCGTCTGGAGTCGCACCCAATTAATCGATAATCTCTGGGGAAATGATTTTTTTGGCGATGAAAGGGTAGTAGATACCCATATCCGACGCTTACGCAAAAAAGTAGAACCCGATCCTGCTAATCCGATCTTTATCAAAACTGTAGTCGGTGTCGGTTATAAATTTGAGGATGACATTATTTAGGGTTTGCGGCAAAAAGTTTGTTGGTGGGGTTAGGAGGCGGTCGGCAGTATTCAGGAGATAAGTAGCTGGTTATAATTAAATTAAAAATAGATTTTAGGTTCGATCCCCCCTTAGTCCTAGGGTTGATTCATAGTAGGGTTGATTCATGAATCAACCCTACCCTTAGTCCCCCCTTGATAAGGGTGGTGTCTGATAATTT
>NZ_JAPZSR010000001.1:0-4095 GCF_027531875.1 Microcystis sp. LE19-84.1B
GTGCGATACTGAATTGCTTCGGCAACGTGGGAACTTTTCAGCATTTCACTATCTCCTAAATCGGCAATGGTGCGGGCAACTTTGAGAATGCGATCCATTGCTCGGGCCGATAAACCCAATTTTCGGATTGCCCCTTCTAAAATATGGCGACTGCTCTGATCAAGAGCGCAAAAACGCCGCAAATGCTCGGAATTCATCTCCGCATTAGAGCGAATCCCGCTATTCTGAAAGCGATCGCTGGCCTTTTGTCGGGCCCCTTCTACCCGTTGCCGCACCTGATCAGAAGCTTCTCCCCGACTCTCTTGGGTCATTTCTTCCGGTTTCAGGCGATTTACCGTCACTTGTAGGTCAATACGGTCTAAAAGCGGCCCCGATAATTTCGCCCAATATTGTTCCCGTTGTCGCGGTGAACAGCTGCAGGGTTGCACCGAATCGCCGTAATAACCACAGGGACAGGGATTGGTACTCGCCACCAGGGTAAAACGGGCCGGAAAAGCGACAGAAAGACGAGTGCGAGAAATGCTCACATAACCATCCTCTAGGGGTTGTCGGAGATATTCCAAGACACTGCGCTTAAATTCCGTTAATTCGTCCAAAAATAAAATACCACGGTGAGAAAGGGAGATTTCCCCTGGTCGGGGATAAGTGCCACCTCCCACCAGCGCTGCCCCAGAAGCGGAGTGATGGGGACTGCGAAAAGGACGCTCGCGCACCAGAGAACCTCGATCCTTCAGTAATCCGGCGACGGAATGAATCTGGGAGACTTCTAGGGATTCGGCAAAGGTCAGCTGGGGCAGAATACCGGGTAAACGTCGCGCTAACATGGTTTTACCGCTGCCCGGTGGCCCGACAAAAATTAGGTTATGACCTCCAGCTGCGGCAATTTCCAGGGCCCGACGGCCAATTGCTTGACCTTTGACATCCTTGAGATCGGGGAGATTTACCCGCGATCGCCCAAATTCCTCGGCAGCGTTAAAAGTCATCGGTGAATAGCGATCGGGTTCATTTAAGAAATTTACCACTTCCGATAGATGACGAAACCCATACACTTGTACGCCTTTGACCACGGCCGCTTCTTTGGCATTATCGGCGGGAACCACTAAACCCTTAATCCCCATTTTTTCGGCGGCGGCAGCAATGGGTAAAACCCCCGCCACGGGACGCAAACTACCATCGAGGGATAATTCGCCTAAAAAGAGAAAATCCCCCAATAAATCGGCTTCTACCTGTTCGGAAGCCCCTAAAATGCCGATACTAATCGGTAAATCATAAATTGGCCCCTCTTTGCGGATATCGGCGGGACTTAAATTGATGACAATTTTGCGGATGGGAAAGGCAAATCCGGCATTTTTTAGGGAAGCTTTTACCCTTTCTTTCGACTCCTGCACGGCGGTATCGGGTAAACCCACCACGGCAATTCCGGGTAATCCCCCCGATACATCCACCTCTACCCCGATTTTAATGGCATCGATGCCGATAATTGCCGCACTCCAAACCCTTGCTAACATTTTGGCTCAAGTAAAAATAAAGTGAGTTCTTAGGAAAATGAAACAGGATGTTAGGCTAGTTTTCCGCATAAAAATGATTTTATCTGGGAATTTACCCTGAAAATCAGCCTATTTCTCGGTATAACCTAGCCAGAAAAGCTGAGAGCTTAATGGTATAGTTGAAAAAAAAGTAATCTGTCTATGAGTGAGACTATTTTTAGCAAAATTATCCGGAAAGAAATTCCAGCCTCGATCGTCTATGAAGATGATCTGGTTCTCGCTTTTCGAGATGTTAATCCCCAAGCACCCACCCATATCCTCATTATCCCCAAAAAACCGATTCCGAAACTAGAGGAAGCCAGCGAAGGCGATCGAGATTTATTGGGACATTTGTTACTAACTGTTAAAAAGGTGGCCGCCGAGGCTAAATTAAGTCAAGGTTATCGAGTAGTGATCAATAATGGGGAACATGGGGGTCAAACCGTCGATCATCTTCATGTCCATCTCTTAGGCGATCGCATAATGGCTTGGCCTCCGGGTTAAACTCCTGTTATTTTCCCGCATTTTTGGGGAATTATAGAACTAGAATCGTTCTTTTCCGAGTCGGTCTTCTCGATGTTGAACCCATGAATAAGTCTCTTTCTGCGATCGCATTGTCCAGCACCCTGCTGTTATTTCCCTTCACCCCTACGACTCTCGCTCAATCGGAATGCTTTCTCCAAAGAGCGGATGGACAACAAATAGATCTTAGCCGTCTCTGTGGCAGTTCGTCTAGAAATAGGAAAAATTCCCCGCAAGTTTATCAGCTACCGATTCAACGCCGGGTTAACGGCATTCCCACGGTGATGGTGGTTTTTAATAACCGTCACTATTATGAAATGCTTTTTGATACAGGTGCTAGTGGCATCGTCCTCACCGATGCCATGGCGAAAGCGATGAAAGTCAAACGGGAAAAGGAAGTAGTCGCTCATACCGCCGGCGGTGTCGTTACTGTTTATCTTGGTCGCATTAATTCTGTTAAAGTTGGCGAGGTGGCTTTATCTAATCAGATTGTTGGTATTTCTCCCCAAATGGAAGGATTAGGACTCTTGGGACAAACCTTTTTTGGTTCCTATGATGTCACGATCAAAAAAGATGTGATTGAATTACGTCATCGTTGATAAGTAGCTGGTTATAATTAAATTAAAAATGGATTTTAGGTTCGATCCCCCCTGCCCCCCTTGATAAGGGGGGTGCCGATAGGCGGGGGTATCTACCCTTGATAAGGGGGGTGCCGATAGGCGGGGGGATCTGAAAACTTTTAACACCTACCTACTTAGTCTGACGGGATAAATGCTCGCTTTTCTGATTCTAATCTAAAGTTCCTCGCTGTATTTGTTCCCGTTCGATCGCTTCAAATAGGGTCTGGAAGTTGCCTTCTCCAAAACCTCTAGCGGCATGACGTCGCTCGATTAATTCAAAAAAGAAAGTCGGCTGGGAAAAAATTGGTTTAGTGAAAATTTGCAGTAAAGTCGGCTTTTCTGGGAGGGAATGACTATTTTGTTCAAAATCAATGAGAATTTCCTGTTTTTTAATTTCTAACCATTCCCAATCAGCAATATTAAAATCTTTTTTTTGATAGCTAATTTGTTGATAATAACTGTCGGGAACTGATAAAAATTCTACCTGCCTATCTCGTAATTTTTGAGTTAAATTTACAATATTTTCTGTTTTTAAAGCAATGTGTTGAATGCCAGATTTTTGATTAATATCCAAAAATTCTTGAATTTGAGAACTGTTACTATCTGGCTCATTAATTGGTAACTTTAATTCGGTTTCGGGGTGAACAAGTACCTGCGAATAAAGACCAGAACGCTCCGTTTTAATAGTAAAAGTTTGCCTTTTTTTAAAGCCTAAATTTTCCTCATACCAATTGGCTGTTAACTCTAAATTCCCCTGAAAAACATTTAAAACTAAATGATCAATTGCCAAAATATCCTGATTATATTGTTCCTTGCTATCATACTCAATCAGATCAGGATCGGCTAAAATTGGCGTGATTCCCTGTCTTTCAATTAACGTATGTTTGAGATTAGCAATGCTAGAGATTTCACAGCTTTTTATCTTCCCCCTAGAAAAAGCAGTTTCCTGAATAAAAATATCCTGTTTAATTCTCCTAGCTAAAGCGTCCAAATCCTCCACTTGAAAAGCTACATCCGCCACCCCTTCAGGATATTTACCTAAAAATTCCGCCACGGGACTGAGAGAATTTAAAGGAGAAGATAAGATAAAAATAATCTGTTTAGTTTTATCTTTTTGGATGCCATTGCCAACTATTTCCGTGTGCGTGTGGAGATTAACTAAACTTGCGATCGCCTGAAAATCCATCACCCGCACCAACCAGTCTCGCCATTTTTTGGCCGATTCTACATAAAAATGAATATGATCAACAAACATAGATAAAGTCAAAAAAGTGGTTGAGTGTTAGTAAGTGGGAAATGGGGAAATGGGGAAATGGGGAAATGGGGAAATGGGGAAATGGGGAAATGGGGAAATGGGGAAATGGGGAAATGGGGAAATGGGGAAATGGGGAAATGGGGAAATGGGGAAATGGGGAAATGGGGAAATG
>NZ_JAPZSR010000415.1:0-10481 GCF_027531875.1 Microcystis sp. LE19-84.1B
TGCTCTAAAATATCAATGTTTAAGCGTCCCGTTAAACGGATGGTTAGAGCTTCATTATAAGCCGAATTTTGCTGATCCATCTGATAGAGAAACCACATTCTCTGTTGAGCAAAAGATAGGGGTAAATCTTCAGTTCTGGCAACGGTATTAATAACCGATTCAAGGGGTTTAGATGGTGTTGTTGCGCTTCTTAAAAAAGTGAGAATTTCTGGTTTTCTTGTCCTGATTTCTTGCTTAATTTCTGGTGTCATCGCTCCCTGGGGAGCTTGATATTTTAACTTTTCTTCCTCAAGCCAAAGCTTGATTTCTAAACTATTTAAGTAAGATAAAAATTCTGCGACTTTCATTAATAGTATCCTTTTCCTTGATTAATATTCTGATATTTTTGGAATGGGGGTGATGTTTGGCTGGGTTCAGTAGCCCTAGCTTGAGCTACTGTTAGAGATATAATCAACGTTTTTCATAAATTTAAGTAGCCTCAAAGACTAAACAATATAGACCAAACAAAAATTATCAATGGTAGGGAGTCGGTGGTTATTGTTAAAATCAGTTGCTATGGGAGCAACCGCTTACATACTCCATAAAAAGACTGTTTTAAACCGAAGCTATTCATAGCACATTCTGGATGATAAATTTTAGTGATGGATACAATTTTTTACATTTTTTCCAAAATGGCTCTGAAAAGCTTAAGTTTTAGTTAAGCTATTTTCATAATTCTCCTTCTTCATAATTTTCTGAGGCTGCTGCTATAACTTTATCACCATGATGCCGCAAAATCTGTTATCGCTTTGAGGAAACGAGGAACATAATCGGCGCACCTCATTGCTGTGAAACCTGTATCCTGAAATCCTATCACAGAAAAAAAAATTTGTCATGGTCAACGAAATTCGCTAATATGTGGTATTCTGAGAAGCGATCACTAGCTTTTGCTATCAAAACAATGGTCACTTGTAGTAAGATAACGAGGGTTAAAGAAGCACGGGAGTATGTTAGCACAACCCAAGCCCAATAACCTTAAAATTGTCGGGGAGCCTTAGATTTTCGCCAATTGCCTTCCACACAGGGGAGGGTTTCTCCTGAAACTAGAACCCAACAGACAACCTCATAATTAACTTCGCCAATTCAACCAAAATATAAAATCATTCTGGCAAAATGTCCACAACTCAAATATAAATGCTATATGTCCGCCAAAGTCCCTCAAGCTCAAGATCGATCGACGACTAATATTATCTCCGATGTCAGCAAATTTTGGCACAGTGTCAAGCTGATCGCTGCTCCCTATTGGTATCCTACAGAATCGGGGGGAAGGGCTTTTTCCGATGTGATGAAAGCTTGGGCAATGCTCATCCTACTAATCGGGGCAATCCTAGGAGTTGTGGGATTAAATGCCTTCAATAGCTTTATTAGTAATTACTTAGTTGATGTCATCCTTGAAAAAAGTGATTTTGATAAATTTGTCAAAACTTTGGTAGTTTTTGCGGTTGGACTGCTCTTTGTCACCATTTTAGTTGGCTTGCTTAAATTTCTCAGAAAAAGAATCGCCCTAGATTGGTATGCTTGGCTCAATGACTGGATTCTCACAAAATATTTGCATAATCGCGCCTATTACAGAATTAATTTTAAATCCGATATCGACAACCCAGATCAGCGTTTATCCCAAGAAATTGAGCCGATTACCAGTAAAGCTCTCTCCTTTTTTGCAGTTTCCCTAGAAAATGTCCTAGATATGATCACTTTTTTAGTGATTCTCTGGTCAATTTCTTCCTCTGTTGCCATTATTTTAGTCGTTTGGACAATTCTCGGTAACGTCATTGCTATCTATTTTAACCAAGCTCTAAATAAAATTACTCAAGAAGAATTAGAACTTAAGGCTAACTATAATTATGCTCTAACCCACATTCGTAATCATGCGGAGTCAATCGCTTTCTTTGAGGGAGAAAATCAGGAATTAAATATTATTCAGCGCAGATTTAACAAACTCTTAAGCAGTGCTAAACGTAAAATTGATTGGGAGAGAGGCACAGAAATTTTTCGTCGAGGCTATCAGGCGGCAATACAAGTATTTACTTTTGTCATTTTGGGTCCTTTGTATATCAATAGTGAGGGCATTAGTTTCGGACAGGTCGGACAAGCCTGTTTAGCGGCTAATTTGTTTGCTACGGCACTGGCGGAATTAATTAATGAATTTGGCACTTCGGCACAATTTAGCAGTTATGTTGAACGTCTATCGCAATTTTCCCAAGCCTTAGAAGAAGTCATTAAACAACCAGAAAATTTAAGCACGATTACAACTATCGAAGAAACCCAATTTTCCTTTGAAGATGTCACCTTGCAAACTCCCGATTATGAACAGGTAATTGTCGAAAACCTCTCCCTTTCTGTTCAGCCTGGACAAGGTTTATTAATTGTCGGTCCGAGTGGTCGGGGTAAAAGTTCTTTGCTACGAGCAATTGCCGGTTTATGGAATGCCGGAACCGGCCGATTAGTGCGACCTCCCCTAGAAGAAGTATTGTTTCTGCCCCAACGTCCCTATATAATATTAGGAACCTTGCGAGAACAGTTACTTTATCCCAATCGCAATCAAGAAACCAATGAGATAAAATTGAGAGAAGTTTTGCAAGAAGTCAATCTCCAAAACTTACTAAATCGAGTCAATAGCTTTGATACAGAAGAGCCTTGGGAAAACATTTTGTCCCTAGGAGAACAACAACGTTTGGCTTTTGCCAGGGTATTAATTACCCGTCCCAGTTTTACTATCCTCGATGAAGCCACAAGTGCTTTAGACTTAAACAATGAAGAAAATTTATATCGGCAATTGCAGAAAACTCACACAACTTTTATTAGTGTCGGACATCGGGAAAGTCTCTTTAACTATCATCAATGGGTTTTAGAACTCTCTAGTAATTCCCATTGGCAACTGCTGACAGTGGAGGAATATCGCCGACAAAAAGCAAAAGAAATTATTAATATTTCTGTCGATAATTCTCAAGCTAGGCTCGAAGATTTACCGAATCAGGAAACCGAGGTCAATCCTAAAATCAACTCTGCCGGGGAACCACCCCCCGAATCGCCAACGACAACAATCTTAACAGAACCCCTAGAAGGACTTTCCCATGCACAAATGAAGGAATTAAGCGACTATTCCCTTAGTAGCATTAGAAGCAAAGCCAGTCAGGGAAAATCAATTACGGGTAAAGATGGACTGACCTATCGCTATGACAAAGACCCTAAAATCTTAAAATGGCTAAGAGTTTAGCCGATGAGAAACGGGTCAAAAAACAACGTTAAACCATTACATAAATTAGCTACCAAAAAAATGAATCAAACCCTGGTCAATCAACAACAGTTCTTCCAAGAAATCGTCCAAGATATCGAGCAAAATAAAATTGCAATTGCGGCGAAAAAACTGCGTCAACAGGAAGCAGATAGCTGTGAAATTCCGGCTCAGTGGCTCTGGAAAACAGCAGCAGCTTTGGAAACCAACGACTGGAGCATTTTATCAGAAGATTTCATTAATTTGAATTTTATCGGTAAAAATGGTTATTTTCTGATGATTGCTCCCTATCGCATCAATCGTCAGGGAGAAAGACAACTCACTTTGAGTGCGATTTACGGAAAAATTCACCAAAATAGTCAACCTTCTATCGAACAACTAGAAAGCTTAACTCGTGAAAAATTTGGCAGTCTAAGACAACCGATTCCCAGAAATTTATCCTTTACTGAAATTGCTAGTTGTGGCACGATTAAAGGTGAAAAGGGGGAGGCTTTTATCGTTCCCCATAGGTGGACTTTTCCCAATAGTGTTCAGGGACCAGCTTTAAATAATGCCAGTGAGCAAAAACGACGCTTTTCTGGTTCTAGCTACGAATGTATCCGAAAAATTTTTGAGCCAGAAACGGCCGATTTACTATTAGAACCCCTAGAGGATCAAATTAATGGTGAACGCTATCGTCATCTCGATACCCAATTCCATGAAGCGGGTCATGCTAGTGGGTTAGGATTTGACTTGAAACTCAAAAATAAACTGTTTCAAAACTATACCTATGCTGGAGTCGAGGAGTGGCGCTCAGATAGTTTAGGCTTTGAATTTGCCGATTGTGCTTTACCGGCCGAAGAAGCGGGAAAATTAGTCGCTGTTAATTTCTGCATTCGCTTTGGTTTAGATGCTCACCGTTTAGGGGGTTTAGAAAAAGATGTGGATGTCCACGCTAGTTTGATCAGTTTGGAATATCTCTTGCAAAATGATGCTATTTATCTCACAAAAAATGGTCAATTGGCCCTGCGTAATGTCAGTTATCCAGGCTTACTAAAAGCGGTAGAAATGCACCGAACACAAGCTTTGTCTCTAACGCGAAGGGAGTTGAATCTAAATAGTCCAACGGGTCTTTTTGCTCTGTATAAAGTGGATATTCATCCCGCAACCCAATTGATTTTTCAGGGACTAATTGTAGAGCGATGCCGCGGAATTTGGTCAGAGTTACAATAAGTACCTAGGGTTTGCTGATAACCGGCCAGGGGAGGGATGTCAATCAGCCATGTGCATCCCACCAAAGCCTATTGATGACGATAGGGATTGGGGTCAACTCCTCTGAGTTTCTGGCCACAGTAAGTGCCGGCCCGGGAATATTAGTCGTTGACTTCTAAGTAGCTGTTTGCAATTAAATAGAAGATAGGTTTTGCACTCGATCCCCCCTGCCCCCCTTAATAAGGGGGGTGCCGACAGGCGGGGGGATCTGAGAGTTTTTTACGCCCATCTACTTACACATTTATTTATATATATATCGCTAGATAACTAAAATGTGTTAAACTAGGCGGTAGCATTCTGGGAAATCACGACAAATAGATCAGTCTCTTATTAGTCAGAATCCCTGAACCCCTGATTACCTCTTTCTCCCCCGGTCGGTGACAAAACCAATGGCTGAACAACGCTCTGTACTAAAATTTAATGGCATCGATGATCATGTTGATCTATCCCACGGATTTCTTGACATCGATCAGAGTATTACCATTACATTTTGGGCAAAAGGGGAAAATAATTTATCCACAGAAACGACTCTTTTAGAAGCTGTTAATCGGGAAAATAACCGCGTTCTACATATTACCCTGCCTTGGGGCGATCCCGTGAAACCTGCGATTTTTTGGGATGCGGGAAATGAAGAAGGTTTCGATCGAATTGAAAAAAAAGTCAAGCTTAAAGATTATAGTGATTGGACTCATTGGGCCTTTGTTAAAAATGCGACCACGGGCCGAATGTTGATCTATCGTAATGGGATCATTTGGCATCGTGGCAACGGTCATAACCGTGCCTTAACGGGGATTGAAAAAATCATCTTGGGAGCCTCTGTTAATCTCTCCCATTATTGGCAAGGTTGTCTTGCAGAACTTTCTGTTTGGAATCAAGCGCGTAGCCAAGAAGAAATCCAAAAAACGATGTATCAATCTCCCTTAGTTGATAACCTTGGCTTAGTCACTTATTTATCACTCAATGGCAGTGCCGAGGATCAAACAAGTTATAGCAATCATGGTATTCTTTATGGGACAACCTGGCAACTAGATAGTCTTCCCTCTAAACCGACCTCGATCCCTAAATCAAAAGTTCAGACTAGCAGTAAAGCTAGAAGGAATGTGAAAAGGATAACAATGGTCAACGAAATTTTTAACTCCCTTGAAGAAGAAGAAGTGGTTGAACAGGATGCTCCAGCCGAACATCAAGAACCTTCCCTGGAAGAGAATCCAGAATCAATTATAATTGCCGCAGAAGCTGCTCTTGCCAGCAATGAAATGGAGGAGATTACTAAAACGGCAATTTCTCAACCAGATATACTGACTTATTCAAACCAGAAAAAACGGTTAATTATTTGTTGTGATGGTTCTTGGGAAAACTCTGGCAGTGCTTACCCCACCAACGTGGTTAAATTCGCCGAATCTATTAAGTATATTGCCGAGGATCAAACCCCTCAAATTGTCTTTTTGTCAGGTTCTGGCAGCGCAGAAGATAACGAATTTATTAAAAGTTTAGGGAATGAAACTTTTGGCTGGGGACTCGATCGAATGATCCAAGATGCCTATCGTTTTCTTGTCCTTAACTATAATCCCACAAGCGAGGATGAAGTTTATTTGTTAGGTTTTAGTCGCGGAGCATATATAGTTCGTTGTTTGGCTAGTTTTATCGATAAATGTGGAATCCTAAAACGCTCTAAGATTAAAGAAATTCCCCTAGCTTATCAACTATATCGAGACCACAACGTTAGTTCCGATAGTGCCAAAGCTCAACAATTTCGTGCCGCTAATGCCAAAAAAATTGAGACAGAAAAGGAAGATTTTCAAGATCGTATTCCAGTCAAGATGTTAGGTTGTTGGGATACAGTTGGTCATTTTGGTATTCCTGATTTAACCCCTTGGTTTCCCCTAGCTAAGTTTTATCATAAAAAATATGAATTTAGTAACACAAAATTAAGTCCGATTATCCAAAATGCTTTTCATGCGGTTGCCATTGATGAAAAACGGAAAAACTTCCCTTCCACTCCGATCAAAGCCAATCCCGAAAATCCTGAACAAGTTGTCAAAGAAGTTTTATTTGTCGGTGAACATACCTGTCTAGGTGGTGGCAAAAAAGAATATCAAGGACTTTCCGACTACCCCTTACAATGGATGATTAATCAAGCCAAAAAATTGGGATTAGAGTTTGACTTAACCACCTCTGAATTTGAGGAATTCCCAATTAAACTAGACCCGACCATCAAGTTCGATAATACGGTTAAAGGATTGTCGGCCTTGGGAGGTGAGCAATGGCGATATTTCAATACAAAAGTTGTCACTGTTCATCACAGTGTGGTAAAACGATTAAAGGCTTTTTCCGATTATCGTCCCAAAAGTCTTGAACCTTTTCTTCAAGCTTTACTTGACGGCGATCAACAGACAGATTAACCTTGCTTTAGAATTAAACTAATCCTTCGCTAGAAATTTGAGGTGATTTTTATGGAACTCGATAACATTATCAAAAAAGTGGCAGGTACTTATTTAGCTTCGGCTATTATTGCTGTCATCGTGCTAATTATTACCCTCGGACAACCCTTTGTAGTTTTTCTGGGTATCGGAGCGATGGGGTTGGTTAGTGTCTTAGGAGATGCGATCGCTCAGTACGGAATTGAAGCGGTTCTGAATGCTTTTTACACTGAGCGAAGTAAAAAAGAATCCCTAGAAACACTTTTGGCTGAAATTGATGCTTTACCTCTGACTGATGACCTGAAATTAAAAACTAAAAAATACTTGACTGACTATCAAGAACAGACAGCAAAGCAGCAAGAAACGGTAACTGAGCCAACTCCTGAAAGTCCTCAAACAGTTGTTATTGAAAATGAACCAGTTGTTATTGAAAAGGAACCAGTTGTTGAAAAGGAACCAGTTGTTGAAAATGAACCAGTTATTGAAAAGGAACCAGTTGTTGAAAATGAACCAGTTGTTGTTGAAGTTGAAAATGTTTAATTAGGTATTGCTCCCTCTTGTAATAGCTGGGAGCAGCGGATGATTATTGCTAAGTACTGAGGAATTTTTTGGTCTAAGATAGCTATGCTAAATAGGAACTCTCCACATCTGATGACCTATAAAAAAATTGCCATTTATGAGCAAAGCTATCAACTTCCTGTTTTTAAAAATAGATACTTAAAAAATTTTCAGAAAATCATCAAAGAACGTCGGAAATTAATTCAAGAAGGAGTTCGCTACCATTACTATTTTGGTAAGATTATTAAACGAAAAGAAAAAATTACTCAACAAGAAATCTTGATTGAGACTCAGTTATTAATTAAAGACTATAATTTATTAATTAATGGACTAGAAATCTATCAAGACGGATATTATCGTTTTTTACTCCAACTCAGTGACAATCTTAAAATTTTATTTTCCCAAAAATATCAAGAATTAAAAATCTTAGACTACGAGAGAATAAAGTTAGAGATTAAAAATAATAATAATCAAAATATTCTCAATCAACTCAAGCTAGAAAAACAGGAAAATTTTCGGGCAATTTTGCTACTGGGAAAAACATCTTTTTTGATGTTGAGAAAAACTAAATTACTAGGGGAAGGAGTTCAGAAATTAGCCGAGGATACTCAAAAGCAGAAAAAAATTGTGCAAGCAATTATTCAAGAACTCAAAATTTATGAGGAATTAAATCATTATCAACTCAAATCTCAACGAGTTCGCCAAGAAATTGCGGATCTTGCCCAAAATGCGATTAATTTTGAAAACTACTTACAGGACTATTTTGCTCCTTTTCAATTATTAATAGAAGAAGTCATTAAGGTGGATGAAGAATTTTATGCAACAGTTGGAGAAATTAAGTATTTGGTAGATAATATTTTTCAACCTCAGCCTGATCTCTTAGAAACGTCAGATTCCGCAATGAATTCTGAGTTTTTGCTAAATTTTCTAGCGACTGGTTACGAGAAAGAAGCCAGGTTAAAAGAGGCTTTTTCCTCTGATCAATTTAATGATTACTTATTCAATGAAAGTGAATGGTCAGAACAATTTATTTCCCTAGAAAAAACCATCAATAAATTATCTGATCATTTAGCAGAACAAGAGGCTTGTCAAAAAGACAGTATCCCCAAAACTCCCCTGGCAATAGTTGTCTCTCAATTCCCTCAAAACAATCTTGACAAATCTTCTAGTTCTAAAAATCCCCCGACTTCCCCAAATATCTTAACTCAAGAATCGGCCGATCTTGATTATAATCAATTACAAGATTTGCTAAGAAAGCAACAGTGGCAAGCGGCTGATCGCCAAACAACCAAACTACTATTAAAAATTTTGGGTAGGACCTACTGGAATGAGGTTTATCCTCAAGATATTGCTCAATTACCTTGTTCAGAACTCAAAAAAATTGATCAACTTTGGCTCCATTATAGTCATGGTCATTTCGGGTTTAGTATTCAGCAAGCCATTTTCTCTAGTCTCGGTGGTTTAGTGGATTATGAAACCCAAAAAAAACTTGGCGATCGCCTAGGTTGGCGGAAGGAAGGTCAATGGCTCAATTATGAGCAACTAAACTTTGAATTAGAGCCGAATTCTCCCCTCGGTCATTTACCCGTTCATTGGTTGATTTTTGAAGAAAATCTTTGTTACCCATCTCCGGAAGCTTCTGACAATCAAAACTCCGTGGCTTTCTGGAGAGTTGGCAATTGGTTATTGTGGCAACTTCACCTCGTTTTCAGCAAAATTCAAGCCTGTGGAATTATTCCTCTGTCTGACTTTTAAAGCGATTATCTAAGCTGTTGACTATCTAGGGTCTGCTGAAAAAGTTTCTCGTGGGGGTAGGGTGTGGCCCCCTCAACCCCCACCCCCCCTGCCCCCCCGACATCGGGGGGGTCGGGGGGCAGGTAGGGTGTAAGGTTTTACCCATTTTCATCTGGTAAATTAGCTAATTTTCAGGGAAAAAGTCCAGGGATTTTCCCCCCGATCCCTCCAATGGCTGGCACTTTTTGATTTCCCAAAAGTCTAAAAGTCTTACCCAACAAGGTTTTTAGATTTATTCAGCAACCCCTATCTAAATTACTCGTTAAGTAACAGGGAGCAGGGAGAGAAAGTAGAAAATCGAGCATGATTCCCTCGGCAACTTAAAGTTTTTGAGTTCTATCTGAGAATTGGGAAATTTATCTCTTAATTATTGGACTTTTACTGGTAAATTCTGCTTAAATTTTTCTGGTTTAACTGGGTCTCACTTTTTATGTTTTGGTCTCGGTTTTTGACAAGAATATCTGCACTTTTTTTAAGTAATCCCATCCCCTTTGATTCCAAACTTTTTCTCGTCCCGTTTCCTTTTCTATCCATCTAGCCACCTTCGGACCTGTCCAGATTCCTCCATCGGCAGGACGTTTTTTCAGTTCTTCTTTTAATTTTTGCAATTGTTCTTCCTTCAATAAAGGTTCTTTTCCTCTCCGATGTTCCACACTTTTTTTCTTGAGATTTTTAACTCCTTCCTCTCCTAATTCATTATATCTTTTGAGAATTCTAAAACTATATTGATAATCTAATCCTACAGCTACTGCAGCATTTTTGATTGTCCATCCTAACGATATTTTCCACAATAAGTGCCATCTTCTTGTTTCTACTGAGTCTTGACTGCTTCTGTATCTATCTTTCAGTTCCTCTGAACTTAGATGTTCGGCTAAGTAAGCTTTCTTGGGCATTTTATCTCATTGTTTTTATTTACTCTATTATAACAGGATTTAAGAGCAAACGCTAAGTCTGCCAAAGGAAGCGTCAAAAGCGCAAAATCTGCGAGATTAGTTTTGGAAACGCTAATCTCAGCGAAGCCGATTGGCTTAGTTCCTATCGCTCTCATCGGAAATTTTGGGTCTGAAACCCCGCCGTTCTAGGTTGGCTTTACGTTAGAATTAAAAGGCCAGTCTCGAAAACCAAGTGGACGGCGCAGCACCTTGAAAACTCGGCTTAGGGGGTTCCGACCAGAAAAGCTTGGC
>NZ_JAPZSR010000362.1:0-26558 GCF_027531875.1 Microcystis sp. LE19-84.1B
TTTTGAGAGAATCGTCGTTCAAAACCTTGCGTCTTCATCGGCCCGCGTCCTGTAGGGGCGAAGCATTCGGGCAATAACCTATCGGTGAAACCGTAGATTTTCTATCCGAATGCTTCGCCCGTACTTTTTCAGCAGACCCTAAGTAGTCGTGGAAAGCTCAACTTTGTGTCCTTTGTGTCTCTGTGGTTCACAAAAACAAAAAAGGCTTAATTTGGCAACAGTATTAAAACTGTAAAAACTTTTTAATTTGTGTCCAAAGATTGCTAAAAGACTCTTTCATTTCCTCCTTAATTTTCCAGCGTTTAAATGCTTCTTCGTAGGCAATTCCTTGATTTTGAAAAGTTTTCCAAGCCGAGAGAGAAAGAGGTAAACCCATCAGCAAAAAGATATAAACTGCCCAAGAAATTGTTCCCGCACTAATTAAATTAATCGTCAGAAAAAAACTATTAATAATCAGATAGCGAACGGTTTTATGTTTTAGCTCCTCGCGACGAAAGCGATCGAATTCTTGCCGCTTATAACTGACCATTTTTGACTCTTGCCAGTCCTTTTCCGCCGCTTCTAAGTCTTTAACTTCAATAGCTAAATCGTCAGCAATTTCTAACAACTGTTGACGGGTAATTTCTCCCTTATCCCCTTGACGGGAGATAGCCAAATAGAGAATTTCCTGCACATCCTCTTGACTGTAGGATTGGGGAGGGAAAAAATCGGGGTTTGGCATAGCAATAGAGAAAGAATAGATTCCTTCTCTATTATGGGCGATCGATTTAGGGATTGACAGTTAGACGAGACAGGGAGTTTTTAACTGATTCGTCCATGCTTCTAAATCCTGCAAAGAGCGATCGGCATATTGACCGTAACGTTCCCGTTTATTGCGGATTTTTCTGGTAAAATTCGGCAAAATGCCAAAATTTGGCGGCATCGGTTGAAAATGTTTCGGTTCGGCACTGCTGATAAACTCAAATAATGACCCCATCATCGTTGTGGTTGGCAATGTCACCGTTTCTAATCCTAAAGCTAAACGAGCGGCATTAGTTCCCGCTAACCATCCCCCAGCAGCCGCAGCCGTATAGCCTTCCGTCCCGATTAACTGTCCTGCCGCTAATAGCGTCGGTCGCGATTTAAACTGGAGACTGGAGGATAATAACTGGGGAGAATTAATAAAGGTGTTTTTGTGCATCACCCCCATGCGGACAAATTCGGCCTTTTCTAACCCCGGAATCAGACGAAAAACTCGTGTTTGTTCACCCCATTTTAAATTAGTTTGAAATCCCACCATATTCCACAATTGCCCCGCTTTATCTTCCATTCGCAACTGTATAACTGCGTAGGGACGTTGATCCGGATATCTAGGATCCGCTAATCCCACCGGTTTCAGGGGACCAAAACGCATGGTATCCTCTCCCCGACAGGCTAATTCTTCGATTGGCAGACAAGCCTCGAAAAATTTGGCATTTTCTCGCTCAAAATCCTTTAGTTCTGCTTGTTCTGCCTGTTTTAACTCTTGCCAGAAGTGCAGGTATTGTTCCCGATCCATGGGACAATTGAGATAGGCAGCCTCACCTTTATCGTAACGGGAGGCCAGAAAAGCGATCGATTGATCAATAGATTCCCCTAGAATAATCGGACTAGCGGCATCAAAAAAGCTCAGATAGTCCAGTCCCGTGAAATTTTGCAGATCTGCGGCTAAAGCAGCACTGGTTAACGGTCCAGTGGTTAAAACGACGATACCATCCCGGGGAATTTCAGTGATCTCCTGACGTTTTAAGGTGACTAGAGGGTGGTTAGCCAAGATTTCCGTCAAATTTCGACTAAAGACCCCTCGATCGACCGCTAAAGCCCCTCCTGCGGGGACACTGTGCTGATCGGCCTGGGCAATAACTAGAGAATTTAAGCGTCGTAATTCTTCATGGAGTAACCCAGTGGCGCGATCCACCGCCATGGCACCAAAGGAGTTACTACAGACTAATTCGGCTAAAAATTGGCTATGGTGGGCGGGACTAGAGCGAATTGGGCGCATTTCGTACAGGATCACGGGAATACCAGCTTGGGCTATCTGCCACGCCGCCTCAGTCCCCGCTAATCCTCCACCAATTACATGAATAGGGCGATCAATCATAGTTGGGAGAAAATGGCTAGAGTAGGACTATTTTAGCGTTAGTTCCCAGTCACCAAAAAAATAGGCTGGTCTAGGGCGATCGCATAAAGATTGGGGCTGATCACAAACTCAGGTTATAATCAAGGAAGGGATAGAATATTATATTTTATCTCGTCACGGTTTTTGCTTTCGAGAAGGTGGCAACACCGCCCCACTTTCTCACCATCTCCTTCCAGATGGGTTAGTTAGCGGTTTGACTTCTATGAACACCAATTATCTTGAAGAATACCAAAAATACCTAGCCGAATGGCAGAAACTGCTTCTGTCCGCTTGGGGTAATGGTGTTCCCACGACTACACCAGTGTTTGAGTTTCCGGAAACTTTGGTTAAATCCCTCGAATATCAACAAGAATGGGTGAAATCCTACCTAACCGCCCAAGAAACCGCCGCCAAAGTTGCCCTTGATAGTCAGAAACAATTCTGGGATGGTTATTTCGGTTTTGCTCGTCAGTCCATGGCTGTAATCAATAAACCAGCCTAATTTAGATATAAATTGGCTAGATGGTTCGGTTAGTGACTTAACTTCCCTTAAAAAATGAAATTCCTCAAATACAATCCCCTCTGGCGTTGTATTTGAGGCTTTTTTGGTTTTATTCCCTTTAAGCAATCAGGGAATTTTGGGGTTTAGCAAAAATCATCCGTCCGGCCGAGGTTTGCAGTGCAGATGTCACCACTACCCGCAATTCTCCCCCTAGATAATCTTTTCCTTCTTCTACCACCACCATCGTGCCATCTTCTAGATAACCGATGCCTTGGGTGGGTTCCTTTCCTGCTTTGAGAATTTTCAGATCTAAAGTATCCCCGGGCAAGTAGATCGGGCGTACTGCTTGGGCGAGATCGTTGACATTCAAGATGGTGACTTTTTGCAGATTGGCCACTTTACTGAGATTATAATCGTTAGTGAGCAAGGTGGCGTTAATTTCTTGGGCAAGATGGACTAATTTAGCATCTACGGTGCTAATATCCTCATAATCGGCCGGATGAATGACAATGCGATCAGGAAATTCTTGCTGCATCCGGTTTAAGATATCTAATCCTCGTCTTCCTCTGACTCGTTTTTGGTCGTTACTGCCATCCGCTAACTGTTGCAATTCCTGAAGGATAAATTGGGGGATGAGTATCTGTCCCTCGATAAATCCCGTGTCTAACAATTGTTCGATACGACCATCGATAATACAACTGGTGTCAACAACTTTGGTGGCGGCCGCTTGCAGGGTTCCTTCTGCCACTAAAATTGATTCCATACTATTGGGGTTAATCAGACGCAAAAAAGTCCGACCGTGGGTATCAGCTAAACTAACCCCCAGATAGGAAAACATAATACTGCCTAAAATGGCGATTATCGGCTTGATAAACGAGAATTCTCCCGGAATCGGTAGGAAGAAAATCGGAGCTAGGATCAGATTAGCAATCAACAAACCGATAACTAGACCGACCGAACGGGTTAAAATAACTTCGATCGGAGTTTGTCGTACTTGGGTTTCTAGACGACGATAGGTAGTTTGGGCAACTAAACCAATAGCCAAACCAATAATTGAGGCAAAACCCGCCGATAACCAGCGTAAAGCTTCAATATTGCTGATTTGCGACTGGACAGTAACCGGCAGCAAGTCAACACCACTATAACCAATACTGGCAACAGCGAAGACGAATAGTAAAATTATGACAGCATCAAGCATGGGGATAATACCAGAGAGGATAGGGGGGGAATGATGGTAGAAAAATAATGAGTATGGATGCTTTTATATTATATCTGTGGGTTTCTCCTAATTTGTGTCGGGAAAGTTGCCTCCATTCTAGGAGATGTTCTCCCCAGCCATAATACATCTTAACGAAGATAAACGAAATTATAGTAGGAGTCGGTCGTCAGCCTTGAATCAGTTATCAGTCATCAGATGCGAGTTACAGCGTTTCTCAGATAGATGAGGTTCGTTCTTGCATCTAAAATACTTGATTAGCAAGGGTTAGTCTGTGCTTCACCTTGACGAGAAAGGCTGTATGATATTAAATCCAGTTATTAAAAACTGATTATTTATTCTCCGTTTTGCCTTTTGCATGAGTAGAAAACGGGTTTCTCCGAGAAACCCGTTTTCTGTGCGTTACTCAACGGATTTAGTATGAGTCCACTGATTACTGATTACTGTTCACTGATAACTGCTTTAATGTCCTATTTTCACCCCGTAACCTCGGTTTATATTCATATTCCCTTTTGTCGTCGGCGCTGTTTTTACTGTGATTTCCCGATTTTTGTCGTTGGTAATCACACCAATCCGGCGACTTTTCCCCCTGTGGTGGAGTATGTGGAAATATTACAGGAAGAAATTAGCCTTAGTCAGGGGACGGGGAAACCCCTAGAAACAATTTTTTTTGGGGGGGGGACTCCTTCCCTGTTACCGGTGGAATTATTAGGGGCAATTCTGGATACTTTAGCCAAAAAGTTTGATTTTGCGGCCGATATAGAGATTTCTATGGAGATTGATCCAGCTACCTTTAGTTTAGAACAATTACAGGGTTATCTTAGCGCGGGAGTCAATCGGGTTAGTTTAGGAGTACAGGCTTTTCAAGAACCATTATTACAGGTTTCTGGTCGATCGCATACTGTTAAGGATATCTATCAGGCAGTGGAATTAATTCGGGGATTGGGAATAGTTAACTATAGTTTGGATTTGATTTCGGGATTGCCACAACAAACCCTGACAGATTGGGAAAATTCCCTAGAAAAAGCGATCGAACTGCAACCGGCCCATCTTTCCTGTTACGATTTGGTCTTAGAAGCGGTTACTCCTTTCGGTAAACAGTATCAACCGGGGAAAAAACCCTTACCCGATGATGAAACCACGGCAAAAATGTATGTTTTAGCCGGTGAAAAACTAGCTTTAGCCGGTTATCAACATTACGAAATTTCTAACTATGCCAAACCGGGTTATCAATGCCGACATAATCGAGTTTACTGGGAAAATCGTCCCTATTACGGTTTTGGTATGGGGGCTGCTAGTTATCTCCATCAACAACGTTTTACCCGTCCGCGCAAAAGTCGTGACTATTTCGCTTGGGTAAAAGAAGGCTGTCAGATTGACGTGGAGAAAAATAGCTTGATTGATGATCTTCTCGAAACCTTAATGCTAGGGTTAAGGTTAGCAGAAGGTGTGAGTTTACCCGCAATTGAAGCTAATTTTGGTTCGGAAATCAAACAAGCAATTTTAGAGGTTTTAGAGCCGCATAAGCAGCGTAATCTAGTAATAATTGAGGGGGATAGCAGGGTAAGATTAAGCGACCCCGAAGGTTTTTTGTTTTCTAATATCGTTTTAACCGATTTATTCGATCGCTGGCAATAGTCAGAAACTATAGTTTAAGTAGCTGTTATAATTAAATTAAAAATGGATTTTAGCTTCGATCCCCCCTTAATCCTAGGGTTGATTCATAGTAGGGTTGATTCATAGTAGGGTTGATTCATGAATCAACCCTACCTTGATAAGGGGGGTGTCTGACAACTTTTAACACCTACCTACTTACTAGCGATAATGGATAGCTAACCAAATACAAGGAGGATTATTGCTAGTAAATTCGACGCGATGTTTTTGGTGAGGAGGAATCAGGAGATAATCCCCTGCTTGCAGATTAACTTGGCTGCCATCCTCATAACTAATCTCAGCGAATCCCTGTAATAAAATCACCCATTCAAAGTCAGATTGATCGTACCATTGACCCCGGGGAGTGGTTTGACCGGTGGAAATAATTCTTTCCAGACGAATAGCTTGACTTTGAGCTAAAATTTCCAGAATTTCTCGGTCAGGAATTAGTTCAGGTAAATCAAAAATTGAAGCTGGTATCATCAGTTATTATTCCTTTCTGTATAAACATCTTTAATCACTGTCGGTATTGCTGTTAAAATTTTCTCAACGATATCAGCAGGTGTATCTAGGTCAGAAACAACAATCCGAAGATCTGCTTCTGCATAAAGTCCTCGTCTTTGTTCTAATAATAATTCCAGTTTACTTTCTAAATCAGTGGACTCCAGCAGGGGACGAGAGGTATCTTGTTTTAAACGTTTAACCAAAACTTCGAGAGGAACATCTAACCAAATCATTAAACCGTGACGAAGATAACTCCAATTTATCGGTTTTAAAACCATCCCTCCCCCGGTGGCAATCACAGTTTTAGTCAGAGAGGATAATTCGGCTAAAACTTGGGTTTCTAACTCCCGAAAAGTCGCTTCTCCCTCGTCGGCAAAAATTTCCCTGATTTTCTTTCCTGCGACCCTTTCTATTAATATATCTGTATCAAAAAAACGATATTGTAACCGTCGGGAAAGCAACTCTCCCAGGGTGGATTTGCCAGATCCCATCATTCCTAGCAAAAAAACACTTAATCCCCGTAAGGAGTTAAAATCCGTTGAATTGTCCATAGTTAAAATTTAGCCGAATGTAGTCCTCGCTACTCAGGGACGATTTTTTGATAAGCATTTAGGAGTGAAAACCCGCAGGTGGAATCAGAAAATCTTCTCAGAACTCCCATTGACACCGACATCGTGTCAGAATCTGGATAACCATGATACCATCTTGGTAATTCATCGACAAAATCAGCTTGATTAATTTAATCAAGTGGTGTGGGGAGTGTGAACACAGGAGTCTAAAATTCATGTCCAATCAACCAGCAAACTTTCCGGGTAACAGAAATCAACTCAAACCGATTAAAGTCGGGGTTATCGGGGTCGGTAACATGGGACAACACCATAGTCGCATCCTGAGTTTGTTAAAAGACGTGGAATTCGTCGGGGTGGCCGATGTCAACGTCGAAAAGGGACTGGAAACTGCCAGTAAATACCGAGTCCGTTTTTTTGAAAATTATTTAGACCTCTTACCCAGGGTAGATGCGGTTTGTCTCGCTGTCCCCACACGGTTACACCATCGAGTCGGGATGGACTGTCTGCAAGCGGGAGTACATACCTTGATCGAGAAACCGATCGCCGCTAGTATTAGTGAAGCGGAATCTTTAGTCAATGCGGCAGCCGATCATGATTGTATTCTGCAAGTGGGTCATATCGAGCGTTTTAATCCCGCTTTCCAAGAGTTATCGAAGGTCTTGAAAACCGAGGAAATTTTAGCGATTGAATCCCATCGCATGAGTCCCTATTCCCAACGCGCTAATGATGTGTCGGTGGTGTTAGATTTAATGATCCACGATATAGATTTAATTTTAGAATTAGTCTCCGCTCCCGTGGTGAAATTAACCGCTAGTGGTAGTCGCGCTGCCACTGATTCCGGTTATCTCGATTATGTCACTGCAACCCTTGGTTTTAGTAATGGAGTAGTGGCTAATTTAACCGCTAGTAAGGTGACTCATCGCAAGATTCGCCGTTTAGCGGCCCACTGTAAAAATTCTCTCACGGAAGCGGATTTTCTCAACAATGAAATCCTCATTCACCGGCAAACCACCGCTAACTATAGCACCGATTACGGTCAAGTTCTCTACCGTCAAGATGGTTTAATTGAAAAAGTTTATACCAGCAATATTGAACCTCTACACGCGGAATTAGAACATTTTGTTCATTGTGTGCGCGGTGGGGACCAACCTTCTGTCGGTGGGGAACAAGCTTTAAAAGCTTTACGATTAGCTAGTTTAATCGAACAAATTGCCCTTGATGGTCGCGTTTGGCAACAATCGGACTGGAATTATCAATATCTTAATTCTCCCGTGATTACTGCTTCTTAATTGTTTCTACCCCGATTCTTTAAGTGAGAGAATTGGGGTGAGGAACCAAAATTAGTTATTTTGAGAACTTTCCCAACATTTTTCTGAGGATTTTTTTCCACACCATTGACTTTCACAGGGAACTCCATCACCGTCTCCATCCATTTTGACATTAGGGCAATTTCTCAAGAAAAAAGTCGCTTCTGCACAGGAGGTCATCTGGGAACAGTGAGTTCTACCATCGCACCGAAACTGTGGAGAAGGACTAGGTTTTTTCTGGGGAGTGGGACGATTATTGTTGTTAGCTACGGCTAAATTATTGAGGGTTTGATTGCCAGAAATTGGTGATTTTATTGATATTTGTTCGCTCAGAAAAGACAGAATTAAAATAACAATTACTTTTTTCATAAAATGCTTGCCTGATTCTCTGCTCTTATCATAGTACCAAATAGGATACAGGATAATAAATCAGAGTTATTCCCAGGTAAACGTTTGGGGGGGGTCAAGCAGCCAGTGGCACTGACTCTTCCGATTATTTGTTAGTATATGCAGAAAAACACCATGAAAATTAGCCCTAACGGACAAATCACTATTCCCCCTGATATTCAAGAAAAGCTTGGGTTGTTACCCGGTACAGAAATCCAGCTGGAAGTGATTGGGGATATCTTGCAAATTCGCAAGCCTAGAACCCTAAGCCGGGGAAAGCAACTGATTGCCGCTATCCGTGGCAAAGCAACTAGCCGTCTAACAACCAACGACATCATGCAAGCGACCCGTGATACTAAATCTGGTTATTAAAGACTGATTATTTATTACCCCTTTTGCCTCTTGCCTCTTGCATGAGTGCCTGTCTTCATAAGTAGCCTATACTCAACAGATTTAGTATAACAGGTTCTCTAATGACTCTAATAACTAAATCAGGCTTGAGTCTTCTTAGTTGAGTCCCATAGAGAGGATCAACATTTTCATCTAAGAGATATTTCAGACTCATTTACTTGTTTGACTGCTTTTCTTTGTTGCCTTAACTTTCTCAATTTTTCCGCCACAGGAGGAGGATTTTGTTTTTGTATTTCTCTCATTCTTTCTCCATGTTCAATCCATTCGGTTAAATAATTGGTTATTTTTTCTTGCTCATGCAAATAGTACAGAATTGTTGCATAAACTTGTTCTAAGCTCAAAGATGAATAAGTTTTAGCAATTTCTTCAGGTGTTTTAAGTAGGGAGGCACAATTATTTGTAGGATGGGTTAGCGGTAGCGTAACATAATCGGGCGTTGGGTTTCATGCTTCAACCCAACCTACGTTCTGAATTTAAAAAATAAGCTTGCCTACATATCTAAGTTATTCCCCGTTTCCTATTCCCTGTATTTAGAGTAAAATTTCCCTGTGTTGAATTGCTAATTTATGGGCGGGAAAACCTTCGTACTCGGCTAAAGTTTTCGTGGTTTCTTTTAACTTTTCAAAGCCTTCAGGGGTGACATAAGCCAAAGTAGAGCGCTTCAGAAAATCATAAACCGAAACCGCCGAATAGGAACGGGCAAAACTTCCTGTCGGCAGCACAGCATTGACTCCGATGGCGTAGGTAGCCATAGAGGAAGGAGTATGATTTCCCAGGAGAATTTCGCCAGCATTTTTAATCTTGCCCAGAATGGCAAAAGGATTACTAACTAAAACCTCTAGATGTTCCGGGGCGTACTCATTGACAAAATCGAGGGATTGCTGCAAACTATCGGTTAAAATTATGCCCCCATAGGCGGCTAAACCCGCCTCACAGAATTCCCGTCGCCAATCCGGGAGTTTTTGCAGGTATTCCTGTGCATATTCACTAGCAGCGATCGCCAAATCTTCACAGTGGGTGACTAATAAAGCTGCCGAATCCGCCCCGTGTTCCGCTTCAATTAATAAATCCAAGGCCGCTAAACGGGCATCGGTGGACTCATCGGCCAAAACTATCGACTCACTTGGACCTGCCGGCAAACCCACATCCACAGTACCGAACAGTAACCGCTTGGCCGCCGCCCCATAGACGCTGCACGGACCGGTAATTTTGTCAACCCTTTTGATATTTTTTGTTCCCAAAGCCAAAGCAGCGATCGCTTGTACGCCCCCTAATTTATAAATTTCTCTGACTCCAGCCATCTGCGCCGCCACCAGAGAAACGGGTTCCACGTTGCCCTGTTTATCGGGGGGAGTGCAAACGACAACTCTTTCCACTCCTGCCACCATTGCCGGGATGGCTAACATTAACATCATCGAGGGAAAAGCACCGCGGCCCCGGGGAACGTATAAACCCACATTGGGGATAGGAGAGATTTTTTCGCCGGCAAAGACACCGGTTTCAATTTCTGCCAGTAGTGTTTCTTCCGGCATTTGGCGACGATGTACCTCTTGAATATTCCGGAAAGCCTGTTCAATGGCAGTTTTTACTTCCGGTTCAATTAAATGAAAAGCCCGCTCAAATTCTGCCTCGCTGACTTTGATATTTTCTACCGTCGCACCTTCGTAGTCAAAACGCCGCACATAGTCCACAACGCCGGCATCCCCCCGTTTGCGGATGGTTTCTATGACCGTTTGAGCGACTTTGAGGGCGTTATCAATATCTAACTCGGCTCTTTTCTGAAGTTTTGCCCGTTCTGCGCTACTTAATTGCGAAAGTTTTAATATTCTAACCACTATTGCTGCTCCTACTGCCCCCCGTCCTCTCAAGAATAACGGGGAATCTGAATCTTTATTTTTATTGTAACCTTTGGGGGAGTGCCGGCTTTTCAGTGATCAGTAAACAGTAACCAGTAATCAGTGAACTGAAAACTCACATCTGATAACTGATAACAAAGGCCGAATCTAAAACCTAATTTGTTAAGCTAAAAGCTTTATTGCCAGATTCTTTCTCTTGCCTCTTGCCTCTTGCCTCCTGCCTCCTTGGGTATAATGCAGATCATGTTTAAGCTCTCTTGCTGTTCTGTAAATGCGATCGCTCTTAGTTTATTATGGGGGGCGAGTGGTGCTGTGTGGGCAGAAACGGATTTAGACTTAGACCCGAAAATTCGACAAGAAAGCCCAGTTTTAGAGCGTTGGTTAGAAAAAATACCCGATATCGCCGAAGATATTCGCCGCGATCCCAGTTTTCGCACTCGTATCCGCTTGGGATATGCAGAGTTTCCTTCTAGCGATAATTCCAGTGGCGTGATTTTGGGGGTAGAAGATGTGTTTTTCGGTCAAACCAGTTTAACCCTAAGCGGCGATTATCAGACGGCTTTTAACGGCAAAAGGACGGCAATAGGAGCAAATTTACAATACTATCTCCTCCCTTTGGGTGATTATGTCAATCTGGCTCCCATGGTGGGCTATCGTTACATTCAAACGGGAAATTACAACACCGATGGGCTTAACTTAGGATTAAAGCTCAAATTAGCCCTTTCTCGCACGGGGGCGGCAGATATCACCGTCAGTCAGAGTTTTATCTCCCCCGGTGGTGATAACGAGGTGGGATTAACTACTCTTTCGGTTGGTTATGCGATTACCTCTAATTTACGTTTAGCCGCCGATATTCAATCCCAAAATTCCCGCGCGCGTAAAGATAGCTCCCTGGGAATTTTACTGGAATGGCTGCCCTAATTAGGGTTTGCGGCAAAAAGTTTTTCGTGGGGGTAGGGTGTGACCCCCCCCAACCCCCCCGACATCGGGGGGGCAGGGGGGGTGTGGGGTGTAGGGTGTAGGGTGTAGGGTGTGGGGTTTTACCGATAAAAACTCACACCTGATAACTGATAACTGATAACTGATAACTGATAACTGATAACTGATAACTGATAACTGATAACTGATAACTGATAACTGATTAGGTACTAAAGTATTTAGCGGTGGGGTGATAGGTGATAATGGCGGTGGTGGATTGTTCTGGGTACAATTGTTCGCTTTCGTCCATATACATCCCAATGCGATCGCATCCTAACAGAGCTAGTTGCTTGTATTGATCCTGAATATTGGGACAAGCGGGATAGCCGAAACTATAGCGAGAACCCCGGTAACGCTGTTGCAGTATATCGCGGATATTATCAGGATCGAACTCGGCGAAACCTAACTCGCGACGGATGCGGGTGTGAGTCCATTCAGCCATGGCTTCGGCGGTTTGGACAGCCATGCCGTGATAATAGAGGTATTCGGTATATTCGTTGGCATCAAAGAGAGATTTAGCGTATTCCGTGGCGATTTCCCCCACTGTCACCGCTTGCATCGGGAAAACGTCGATAATCCCGGATTCCTGCGGGGCGAAAAAGTCAGCAATACAGAGACGACGACCAGATTTCTGGCGAGGAAACTCAAAAATGGCGATCGGTTGCAGATTTTCGGGTTTTTCGCCTGCTTGTATCGATTCGGGATCGTAAATTAACAGGGAATTGCCAGAGGATTGACAGGGAAAATAACCATAAATTAATGTAGGGTTTAGTAAATTTTCCTTGACAATTTTCTCTTTCCATGCTGCTAGAATTGGATGAACTTTTTCCTGTAAAAACTGGTCGTATTCTTGTTTCGATTGGCTTTGTGGTTTGCGGAATTGCCATTGACCGACAAATAAAGCTTGTAGATCTAAATACCAGAAAACCTCCTCGATGGGAATTTCTGCTGCTGTTAATATTTTAGTACCCCAGAAGGGCGGTGTTGGTCGGGGAATATCAACTGCCACCGCTTCGGACCGACGGGTATCAATAACTAATTCTTGGTTGACGCTGCCATCGGTAAAAATAGTATCGGGATTAACCTTTAATTCTTCGGCGACAACCGGGGTTTTTTCTGCCTCGGCAAACTCCGCTAAAAAGCCTTTACTATCATCCCATTGACCCCCAGCTTTAGCGGGCATTAATTTATCCATAAAATGCAGGTCAGAGAAGGCATCTTTACCATAGATAACCTGTCCCTTGTAGGTTTTTTGACAGTCATCATGGACAAATTTGGGAGTTAAAGCTGCCCCGCCAAGGATAACAGGAACGGTGATTCCTTTTTCGTTAAAAACCTCTAGATTTTCCTTCATAAAAGCCGTCGATTTCACCAATAAACCGCTCATAGCAATACAATCGGCCTTATGTTCTTGGTAGGCTTCGATGATATTTTCTACAGGTTGTTTAATGCCCAAATTAATCACTCTATAGCCGTTATTGGTCAAGATAATATCAACTAAATTTTTACCAATATCGTGAACATCTCCTTTAACCGTTGCGATAATAAAAGTCCCTTTGGCATTATTATCCCCCTCTTTTTTCTCCATAAAGGGTTCTAAAAAGGCAACGGCCGCTTTCATAGTTTGGGCCGATTGGAGAACAAAAGGTAACTGCATTTGTCCCGAACCAAATAACTCACCCACTACCTTCATCCCATCCAGGAGAAAAATATTAATAATATCTAGGGGTGGATAGTCCTGTAAAGCTTGCTTTAAAGCATCTTCCAGTCCCAATCTTTCCCCATCAATAATATGCTGTTTTAAGCGTTCCTCCACGGGTAAATTAGCATTACTAGAAGGGTCTTTTTTAGTGGTTTTCCCCGCAAATAATTCGGTTAACTTGGTCAGGGGATCATAAACACATATATCGCCATCAAAACGACGATTATCATAGATTAAATCCCGACAAATTTGCTGATATTCTGGTTCAATTTTTGCCAGAGGAAGAATCTTATTAGCGCTGACAATTGCCCCATCCATACCCACCTGCATCGCTTCGTGAAGGAAGACGGAATTTAATACCTGACGCGCTGCTGGATTCAACCCAAAAGAGATATTAGACACACCTAAAAGAATGTGACATTCGGGCAATTCTTGGCGAATTCGGCGCATTGCTTCGATAGTAGCCTTGCCATTTTCTCGGTCTTCTTCGATACCAGTAGAAATCGGTAAAGCTAGGGGATCAAAAAAGATTTCGTAGGGAGCAATTCCGTATTCTATCGCCCCATAATAGGCCCGTTTAGCTATCTGGAATTTTTTCTCGGCAGTGCGGCCCATTCCTTCTTCATCAATGGTTCCAATTACTACCCCCGCGCCGTATTTTTTCGCTAAATCCAAGACTTGATAAAAACGCGGTTCCCCGTCTTCGTAGTTAGTAGAGTTGAGGATACATTTACCCCCCGCTACTTTTAACCCCGCTTCCATTTTTTCCCATTCGGTGGAATCTAACATTAAAGGTAGGGTGACATTATTAACTAAACGAGAGGCTAATTGGTGCATATCGCGCACCCCATCCCGGCCGACATAATCGACGTTGACATCGAGAATATGCGCCCCTTCTTTTACCTGCGCTTTCGCCATCGATACTAAACTATCCCAGTCTTCAACATTGAGCAGTTCCCGACATTTTTTAGAACCACTGGCGTTTAATTTTTCCCCGACAATAAGGAAAGAATTATCTTGAATATAGGGTTGGGTACTATAAATAGAAGCGGCGGAGGGTTCATAATGATAATGACGAGATTTCGGAGTTAAACCCTGACTTAGTTCCGCTAAAGCTTGAATATGGTCGGGACGAGTACCACAACAACCGCCGATAATTTGTACTCCCAAATCTTCGATAAAGTGCATTAAAGCCATTTTTAATTCTACGGGAGTGAGGCGATAATGGGCTTGACCGCCGACATTTTCCGGTAAACCGGCGTTAGGAATACAAGAAACAATAAAAGGGGAATTTTCCGAGAGATATTTAATATGGGGTTTCATTAAATCGGGACCAGTGGCGCAGTTAAGTCCCAAAATATCAATTTTATAGGGTTGTAAAATAGAGACAACGGCGTTAATTTCCGTTCCTACTAACATCGTTCCCATGGTTTCCATCGTCACCGAAACCATGAGGGGCAATCGTTGACCTTTTTTCTGAAATACTTCTTCAATAGCATTTAAAGCAGCTTTAATTTGCAGGACATCCTGACAGGTTTCTACTAATAATAAATCTGCCCCGCCATCGTAGAGACCCTCTACCTGTTCCACATAGGCATTTTTGAGCGTATCAAAGTCAATATGACCCAAAGTGGGCAGTTTTGTCCCCGGCCCCATGGAACCCGCCACAAAACGGGGTTTTTCGGGGGTAGAGTATTTATTAGCGCAAGCTTTGGCCAGTTCGGCGGCGCTTTTGTTGAGATAATAGGCTTGGTCGGCTAAATCGTACTCGGCTAAAACTATCGAGGTTCCCCCGAAGGTGTCGGTTTCAATCACATCCGCACCCACGGCTAAAAAGGCTTCGTGGACTTTGGCTACGGCGCTAGGTTTAGTATGGACAAGATACTCGTTACAACCTTCGTATTCTGCCCCACCAAAGTCCTCGGCCGTCAGATTTTGGCTTTGTAGGGAAGTTCCCATCGCCCCATCAAAGACGAGGACGGGATGCTTGGGACCGTTGAGGTAGTCAAGAAAGGGGCTATTCATAGAGAGATTTACTGCTATAGCATTTTGAAAGTTTATTCTAATACAGTTACTAGAAATCTGCTATGGTCGGCATTTCAGTGATCAGTGATCAGTTATCAGTGATCAGATTTGAGTTTTCAGTCGAGAAAGCCAATCAATCTAATTTTGTAGCACTAGACGAGCTAAACCAACTCCGGGATAATAATTACCGAGAATTTGTTGATAATCTAGGCCTTTTTCCGCTAATTTATAAGCTCCAGTTTGACTCATACCGCGACCACCGTGGGCCCAAGCGACAATTTCATCGGTGGCGGCATAAAGAGACTCGACTACACCCCCTTTATAGCTGAGAATCTGCCCGGCAGTGGCATTAACCGCTTGGTGAGTCGATTGATACTCCGAGCGAATGCCTTTATATACCTGCCAGCGTTGGCTATTGCCCAGATGAAACCAAGCATTAGCGGGGCGGATTATATGTACTAGGGCGTAGGAACGAGCGGCGATCGCCTGTGCCTTTAAAGCGTGCATTGGCGCGGTGGAGTGCATTTCACTACCCACCACACTATAGAGATAGGCCTCTAAATTAACCTGATTGACCACTAACAAGCGATCGCCTTGAGCAACAAGGAGGATTTTGCCCCGATACCAACTATCATCCACATAAACTAAACCATCGGCACTGGTGGGCTGCACAAAAATCACCTCTGGCAGCGATAAATCGCCCATTTTTAAGCCATTGGCACCTGGAATGACCGGTAAACCCTCGTTAGTGGCAATCGTTTTTAAACCACGACCTTGGCGATCGGTGATCACCGCCGGCCCGTTAACTCCAATCAAAACACTGGCCACATCCCTTTTGATCGCCACGCGAATTTCTAGCACCGGCGGCGTATAATTAGCGGGAACCACTAAGGGTTGTCTAGTCACTGGTTTAACCGCAGCAGCGGGGGCAGTATTAGGGGCAGTATTAGGGGCAGTATTAGGGGAAGTTTGAACCGATGGTGCTAATTTTTTCGGCGCCAAGGGGGAAGATTGGGGAGAGGGGGATAGTTTCGGTGATGGCGCGGTTAAGGGTGCGATCGGAGATGGGATAATAGGGGAAGGAAAGGCAGCAGTCTCTAGATTTGCCTGCGGTTGCGGGGTTTCTGGTTTTTCCTTGGCTAAATAAGTTAAGAGAATTGGCGTAAAAGTGGCGATCGACAGCAAAGGAACGGCACAATGGCGCAGCAGGGAAAAATAGGTACTAGCAGCAAATTTCACTTTAATCACACCATCTTTAATTTTCTTATCTAACTTTATCATTCCCCTCTCAGGCCGGGCAATTCTAGAGAAAAAATCTCGTATTCTTGAGCTTGTTAGGACAAATAAGGCTGAAATAGTCAAGAAAAGCCGAAAAAATCCTGATAATTTTTATTTATGCCTCTGATTTGTTCCTTTCAGAGCAAATTATACAACAGAGGGAAATAGGAGAGTAATGATTTTGTAGGTACTGATTATCTTGATACTCAAATTAGTTGACAGAGATGTTTAAGGATTTTGAGAACCTCGTATAAATCCCCCGGATTTCTCATGGCAAATAAACGAGAGGTTCCGTATAAAGGTTTACCGTCCCATAATAATTTAACAAATAAAAACTCGGAACCATTGGTCAACATTCCATAATTAGGACGGTTGGGATGAGGATTGGCCATTAAATAAGCTAATAATTGCGGTAAACCTGCTTCAACGGAATAAATAACCCGTTTTGATTCAATAATCATTACCCATAATTGCTCTTTTAGAATTAAAGTATCTAACCTTCCTTTAATTATTAAATCTTGATCTTCTGTAATAATTTCAACGGACTCTTCTGCTTTAATCTGAAAGGGAAATAGATAAAAGTTACCAATAAATAATAATGGGTCTAAAACCGTCATCCTCACCGAAGTTTCTAAAAAGGGAGGATAATTCAATAAGTTAAAATAACCTGTTTTGATTTTATCTAACAATTCTTTTTCTTGTTCAGAGATTGCTTCTAGGTCTTGCTGCCATTCCCCAAAAAAATGCTCATCTTCTATAAACTGTAGTTGAAAATGATTAATTAAATCTCTGAGAGTGACTTCTTTTGCTTGTAAAATTTGAACCATATTTACCACCTTAATTAAGACTTACGTTAACTGAATTGATAGCCGCAAACACGCACCCTGCGCCCAAACAATCCCTACGCCCAAAACCCATCCTAACCCTCCAGCAAACCCCGCACCTCCTCAATCCCAATCCTCAAAATATCAGCCACAGCAACGAAAATCTCCTCATCAAACCGGGTTCGTAGCGATCGTGAATTGGGATTCTTAGTTATTTTAATAAGATTATTTCAATTTGATCAGGTTAACGGTAAATGAATAATTTGGTTTTCATATTCATTGTCAAAAGAGCCTTTAGCAATTACAATTAATTCTAACAAATTATCACCAACACTTAAATCTTGATTGAGAATAAAAATTCCAGGAACATGACGATTTTGCCTGAAGTGAGCTATTAAATGAACGGGCATAGAGGCACGATTATTTGTCACTAAAATAAAACCCATTACCTCACACCAAATCAAAATTTCTGGATCTAATGTACCTAATTTTGGTGTATCTGGTTCACCAACTACTCGAACAATGATTTCTGGTTCTCGGCGACGCAATTGTTGAGGATACACCGAATTAACATTTTCATCAATTAAATATTTCAGTGTCATTAGCTTGCTGTTTGGCTGTTATTTCAGCTTTCAATTTTCTCAGTCGTTCAACCGAAGGCGGAGGATTTTTTTGCTGTTCTTCTCGCATTTTTCTTCCCCATTCTAGCCAGTCGGTGATGTATTGACTCACTTTTTCTTTTTCATGAAGATAATAAAGAATCGTCGCATATACCTGTTCTAGGGTTAAAGACGGATAAGTATTGGCAATTTCTTCGGGAGTTCTCGCTTGGTAAATAAAATCGTATAAAATGGTTTCAATACCGATGCGGGTTTCTTTTAGTCGGATATCGTTAGGGGCAAGAAAATTAAAATAGTCTTCGAGTTGCATGAGTTATCCTAATTGAAGATTCAAACTTCACTTTGTTTTCTAAGTAACATTGTTATCTTAATTATACTTGATCGTTGCCAAATAGTGCGCTCACCTTGGGTTCTTAATTATTGACCTCTCCCCTGGACTCTCTCCTACAAGGAGAGAGGAGAAAGATTTAGCGAAGAGAGCGCAACAACAAACCTGGTTCGTTATTCTCCCCTTCCCTCCCAGGGAAGAGGAGTTAGGGGGGTTAGGTCAAACCCATCAACTATCATGATAGAATAAAAAAGCGAGATAGAGAAATTATAATGATTAGAGTTTATGCAGATACATCAGTATTTGGTGGTGTTTTTGATGATGAATTCCGAGAGGAAAGCCTAACTTTTTTTGAGCTAGTTAGGGTCTGCTGAAAAAGTTTTTCCTGGGGACAGGGTGTGGGGTGTGGGGTGTGGGGTGTAGGTTTTTACCGATTCTCATCTGGTCAATTACCTAATTTTCAGAGAAAAAGTACCTTAATTTTCCCCCGATCACTCCCAGAACTGGTACTTTTTGATTGACAAAAAGTCTAAAAGTCTTACCCAACAAGGTTTTTAGATTTATTCAGCAAACCCTAGTTAGAGGAGGTAAACTAAAACTGATAACTTCTTCAGTTGTTTTAAGAGAAATTGAACCTGCTCCTGAGAAGGTTCGACAATTTTTTTGCAGAGGTTATAACCTATACAGAGTTAGTTGAAATTACTGAATCTGCTTTACAACTGAGGCAAGCTTATATTGATTATGGTGTGGTGACTCAGAAATCAATGTTAGATGCGCTTCATGTTGCTTTAGCAAGTGTTGCTGGATGTACCATGATTGTCAGTTGGAACTTTAAGCATATCGTCCATTTTCAAAAAATTCCTCTTTACCGAGCGATTAATGTAATCAAGGGATATTCACAGCTAGATATTTATTCACCTCTGGAGGTTATTAATTATGAAGGTTAAGCAATTTGATTGTGTGGAAATGAAACGGTTGAGTAGCGAAAAAATCTATGAAGACATTAAAAATATGAAAATAAAGGAAGAATTAGCCTATTGGCAACAAGCTACTAAAGAGTTAGAAAAACTTCAAAGTCAATCATAGTTTAGCGAAGGGATCGCAACTACAAACCTGGTTCGTTATTCCCCCCTTATTTCCCAGGGAAGGGGGGTTAGGTCATTCGGGCGATTTTTCATGTTGGCAAGGTCATATTCTGGTTTCATGGTTTTATTATCGATAATGTTTACCTTCGTTTTTACCCGTAAAAGTCCTCATTTAGAATCTGTTCAGGTGTGAAAGGACAAGCGAGGGGATACTCACTTTCTTGGGGAATACGAATACCAAATTGAGCGCGTTTACCCTGTTTGATGGCGACTTTACGAGCGCTGGAATAGGCTTGTGTGATGGAGATTAAGAGATAAGATTTAAGAGAGGGAGTCTTAAGTAAATCATCTTGAACGCGCTGGCGATGCTCATCTACTGAATTATACCAACTTGCTTTCATTGTCTCAGGAGCATCATGCTGTATCTTTAATTTGAGTAAGTGAATCAACAAGACCATTAAGTTGCTCTCTAAGGCGCGTTTCTCTGACTTACCCAAATCTTTTAACTCCTCAATTAAGTTTTCTATATCCAGTTGTTCAAACTGTCGATTCTGTAATTGATGAATAGTTTGCTCAATCCACAACTGAAGATCTTGTTCGTAAAGTGTTGTGGGATTTTCTTGAATGTCCGATTGTTTTAATAAGTTCATTTGGCTTTCATTAAGTTAACGGTAGATGAATAATTTGGTCTTTATATTTATTATTATACTTGATCTTTACCAGATAGTGTGATCGCATTGGGTTCTTAATTATTGACCTCTCCCCTGGCCTTTCTCCTACAAGGAAAGGGGAGAGAATTTAGCGAAGGGAGCGCAACTACAAACTGGGTTTGTTGTCAAGGCTCTCGCCCGAACAAGTTTAACCTGTTTTCTTTAGATAGTGAGGAGCTAAATGGACATAACCCTATTGCCCAAATTGGGTAACTTATCTAGAATAAGTATATGAAGAGAGGAGGAGACGTGATGGAGTATCAGAATTTTTCGCTCATTAAAGAAGATATTCAGGCTGATGCTTGCGGACGGATTAGCCTTGGGACTCAATGTAGCAACCGTCACTATCGAATACTGATGAATGCAAGCGGGGAACTTCTTTTGGTTCCCATGGTGGCGATTCCAGAGGGAGAACTATGGGCTTTTCAGAATCCTAGTGTCCGCGAGTCGCTCAAACGGGGGCTCGCGGAAGCCAGCACGGGAAATTTAGCTGAAGAACCCGTCGATTTAGACGCTATGCTTGAGTTTGCTGAATCTATTCCTGAAGAAGTCGAGGAGTAATTGAATTTCTCTTTACGACAGACACAGGAAGCTCGAAATACTCTATCTGAATTGCGAGCAGAAGCGGAACAGGCTCAAAAGACTCGCCTAGCTCAAGGTAGGACAAAAGCATCGAAACAAGAGGGTCTCTACAAACAGGTAACAAAAGCCCTAAAGCTCCTCAGTACAAACCCAAGACATCCGGGACTAAAAACCCACGAATTTAATTCCCTCGACAACCCTTATGATTCAACACAGAAGGTTTTTGAAGCCTACGCCCAACAGAATACACCGGGAGCCTATCGAATTTTCTGGTGCTATGGACCTCATTCGGGGGAAATCACCATTCTCGCTATTACACCTCATCCGTAGATCACAACATTGTAGGGGCGAAGCATTCGGGCGATAACCTATCGCTGAAACCGTAGATTTCCTATCCGAATGCTTCGCCCTTACTTTTTCAGCAAGCCCGAAATAGTTAGCGCTGAAGCGCAACAACAAACTAGGTTCGTTATTCCCCCCTTATCAAGGGGGGCAGGGGGGATCGAACCTAAAATCCATTTTTAATTTAATTATAACCAGCTACTTACGTTAACTGAATTGATAGCCGCAAACACGCAGCCTGCGCCCAAAACCCATTCTAACCCTCCAGCAAACCCCGCACCTCCTCAACCCCAATCCCCAAAACAGAAGCAATACCGACAAGAATCTCCTCATCTTGCGTTTGCTGATAAAGAGCAACAAGACTAGGCAAAGAAAAGGTTTGTACGCTGTAACCATCGTTAAATTCTGCCCAAATTTGTAAGGCTTGCAGGTAATAACTTTTGGCTTGGCTCAATTCCCCAACTCCTTCCGCTACCCTTCCCAAATGGTGCAGGGTTCTGGCTTGCCCGTAGCGATCCCCATATTCAATCTTGATCTCAAGAGCTTGCTGGTAGTAGCTTCGGGCTTGCTCCCATTCCCTCAATTGTTGCGCTACGATTCCCAAATTGTTCAGGGTGCTGGCTTGGGAATAGCGATCCCCATATTCAATGCAGATCTCAATAGCTTGCTGGTAGTAGCTTCGGGCTTGCTCCCATTCCCTCAATTCTTCCGCTACCCTTCCCAAATTGTGCAGGGTTTTGGCTTGCTCATAGCGATCCCCATATTCAATGAAGATCTCAAGGGATTGCTGGTAGTAGCTTCGGGCTTGCTCCCATTCCCTCAATTCTTGCGCTACGATTCCCAACTGGTGCAGGGTGCTGGCTTGGTAGAAGCGATCCCCATATTCAATCTTGATCTCAATAGCTTGCTGGAAGTAGCTTCGGGCTTGCTCCCATTCCCTCAATTCTTGCGCTACCCTTCCCAACTCGTGCAGGGTGCTGGCTTGCTCGTAGCGATCCCCATATTCAATGTAGATCTCAATAGCTTGCTGGTAGTAGCTTCGGGCTTGCTCCCATTCCCTCAATTCTGCCGCTAAGTTTCCCAAAGTGTGATAAGTATTTCCCAATATTGAGGCTTTTTGTTGCTCGTCCACCCCTTGGAGATTTTGAGTTAATTCAATAACTTTTGGATAAGTCTGTTTCGCCTGTTCATAGTTTTTTGTTTCTTGATAGGCGAGGGCGAGACTAGCCAAAGCATTGATAATATTGCCACCGATTATCCCAGTTTTAATCTGCTCAGGATAAGTTTGACAAGCTTGACAAACACTCTCGCATAGTTTCAGTCTGCTATTAACATCATTGGTAACACGAAAATATGTATTTAAGCAAAAGAAGATATCAATATCTTCCTGCTTCTCCAAACAAATCTGCAAAGCATTAAACAGATTTTCATACTCCCAGCGACAGAACAATATCCCCCACTGCTTCTCTTGCGGATTTTTGGAATTTAGTAAGTTACTATAATTACCTGCCAAGTCTCGGTAATGATTCTTAAAACCCTCCCAAATTGCTGCTTGTGTCTCTGGTGCTAATTCCTTTAACTTCGTCTTCAAGAAGTAGGGAAAAATGGGCTGGATAGTCAAAAAACTCGGCATTTCTTCACTCATCGGCGAAAGCAAACCCCAATGAATCGCTTCTTCAATCGCTGCATCAAATTGGTCAAATTGATAGCCTTGTAAAGGTTCTAATTTTTGTAATTCTTCACTGTAAAAAGGAATGAAATCCCTGTGAATAAACCCACTAAAAGGCGCTAAACAGAGTAACAACTTCTGCGCCTCCTCCGACAAATTACTGTGGGAATATTCCACACATTTGATGATATTATTAGTCTTATCCTTATCCCCCACATCAGCTAATTCCGCCAACTGTAACCCTTGCCAAATCTCCTCCGGTGACTGTCGCTTCAGATTCGCTAATACCACTTCCATCGCCAACGGATATCCCGCCAACAACTTCATCAAGCGCTCAAAATAATCATCCTTTTTAATCGCATTTTTCCGACTCTTCGCCTGACGTTCTAAGATTCTCTCCGCTAATTCAGTTCTCGACTCTTGGTCTAATCCTTGTAAGTGATAGATATTCTCCTTAAAAGTCCTGCGTTGCAGCCAAGTTTCCTCACTGCGAGAACCCAAAATCACCTTCGTTTTTCCCCCGACCAAATTCTTGAGAAATTCGGCGATTGCTTCCCTTTCATTCTCCGGTAAAGTATTCTGAATTGCTAACGGTTGTCCCGTCACCGACTCCAGATTATCTAAAATGAGAATATACGCCTCACTGCGGAGTTTTTGTTCTAGTTTCTTTACCCGCGCTTTCAGGTTCATCGCTTGGAAACTCGCCTGTTCAAAGCGATTATAAATTCCCTGACCGATTTCATGGACAATCTGTTCTAAAGTCCAAGCTTTTTTATCATAACCAAAATAGAAAATATGGGTCGCCCAGTTGGTTTTCTGCCACCATTCTCGTAGATAATTGAGTAAGGTAGTTTTTCCTGTCCCTCCCATTCCTTTGAGTAAAAGGATATTATGTTTCAGCAGCGCCTTTTCCATCTTGAGAATTTCTAAATCCCTGCCGACAAAGCCGTATTCTGGTAAAGGAAAGACATATTGATTGCCGATATGTTCCCAGTATTTTTCCTCCTCTTCTGGAGTAAATGGACGCAAATTGAGATTAATTTTACCGCGACAATAAATCACCGGTAATAACCAATCTTCTAAATCTATTCTCGTGTTATAATAGGCGCGGCGTTGCTTATTATTGAATAACTCTAACCGTCCCTTTCGCATCGCTTCCGTTAGGTCTTTTCCGTTCAATAATTGCTGATAAATTGGTTTCATCATCAACTTAGCTGCAGAAACCGTCACCGAATATCCCATCGCCACCACTGCTTGCATTCCCGCAGTCATCAAACGACTTCCTAAACTGGTTTCCCGATAGTCTTCTGATTCCTGGGAAATTTGCTTTGCTGACTGACAAGCATTGAGAATACAAATAGGGATATTTTTCCCAGTGAGTAAATTCGCTAATTCCGTCGCTTCTACCGGAGTCGCTTGACCTTTTTCTTCTCCTTCCAGAAACAGAAAAGCTTTTACTCCCTCATATCGTGCTAAATCCTCCAGTCCCCATCCCCTTTGATAGCGCCAAGAATCCCCGTGAACCTGTCTTTGGTACTGTTCATATTCCATCAATCCGCCATGAACATCGAAATGAATAACATGATAGTATCCTTCTCCCTTCTCATCCAGATGTCTGGTTAGTGATTCATAAGTTCCGGGACGCAATATATCAATTTTTACCGGTATTTCACTACTATTTACCAGTTCTACCAAAGGACGGGAAATCGTGCGATAGTTAACATCAGATTCCTCATTAGGACGCGCAATCACCACCAGAAGATTGATAGTAGGATAAGTGGCCATTTGCACCGGGACAACTGTAGCCCCTCGACGCTGACGGGAGATGATACAATCTATAGAAAAGGGACGCGGTAAATCAGGATCTTTCAGCGCTTCCCAATGTAAAGCTTGAAATTCTGGCGACTGACTTTCGATGATAATTTGCAGTTGACTTAACTGCTTTCGCAAGTCTCGATATTCCCCATAAGCATTTAAATTACTCTGGAAAACCTGTTTAAATAGGTTTTCGCCATAGTTTTGGACACTGTTGGCGGCTTTTTGCGCTTTATCCGTGTCTAGCGTCGGAAATACTAACCATTCCTCAAAGTACCATTCTAGGTCTTTTTCTTCTTGGTTAGTAAAGGGGTCAGTAACCGTAATTGGGTAGCTGTTACCGCTATCAAAATTGAGAGTAGCAGTAAAGCCACCATCGTTAATTCCTTCTTCGCGGATGGTGAGGACTAACATAGAGATAAGTTGAGAATTGTTCTATTACAACTCTTCAGCAGTTTAACGGTATTATACTGGAAAAAACCTATTGCTTTGAGCCTATGGATGTTCGAGCGGCAGTTGCCCTAGAAGCGGGAAAACCCCTAACTATTGAAACGGTAAAATTAGCCGCACCGCAAGCGGGGGAAGTGTTAGTAGAAATCAAAGCCACGGGAGTTTGTCACACCGATGCCTATACTCTCTCTGGGGCCGATCCTGAAGGCTTATTTCCCTCAATTTTAGGCCATGAAGGGGCCGGAATCGTGGTAGAAGTGGGAAAAGGTGTCACTAGCCTAAAAGTGGGGGATCATGTTATTCCCCTATACATTCCCGAATGTCGTCAGTGCGAATACTGTCTCAGCTTTAAAACCAATCTCTGTCAAGCGATTCGTCTTACCCAAGGTCGGGGAGTAATGCCGGATGGAACCAGTCGTTTTTCCCTCGATGGTCAGCCTCTTTATCACTACATGGGAACCTCGACTTTTTCTAACTATACCGTACTGCCGGAGATTTCCCTAGCCAAGATTCGCCCCGATGCTCCCTTTGAAAAAGTCTGTTATATCGGCTGCGGAGTCACTACAGGTATCGGTGCGGTGATTAATACCGCTAAAGTGGAACCGGGGGCAAAAGTGGTGGTTTTTGGTCTGGGAGGTATCGGTTTAAATGTTATTCAAGGGGCCCGTTTGGTGGGGGCCGATATGATTGTCGGGGTCGATATCAATCCCCAGAAACAAGCTTTAGCGACCAAATTCGGGATGACTCATTTTGTTAATCCCCAAGAAATCGAGGGGGATTTAGTGGCCTATCTGGTGGATTTAACTAAAGGTGGGGCCGATTATAGTTTTGAGTGTATCGGCAATGTCCAGATTATGCGTCAAGCTTTGGAATGTTGCCATAAGGGTTGGGGTGTTGCCACTATTATCGGTGTAGCCGGGGCCGGCCAGGAAATTAGTACCCGTCCTTTTCAATTAGTCACCGGACGGGTCTGGAAAGGTACGGCTTTTGGTGGGGCAAGAGGTCGTACAGATGTACCAAAAATAGTCGATTGGTACATGGACGGCAAGATTAATATTGATGATTTAATCACCCATGTTCTGCCTCTGGCAAGAATTAACGAGGCCTTTGACCTGATGCACCAAGGGGATTCTATCCGCAGTGTGATTACCTTTTGAGCAGGGATAATGTTACATATAGTTAAGAAATACTTGACAAACTCTTAACTATATGTCTGCGCCAGTTTCCTAGCTCTCTTTAACTTACTATAGAAGCGATCAATCTTTGTGTCCTCTGTGTCTGGAGTGGTTCCTTCCACTCCCAGTATTTACACTTATTTTGTTAAGATATATTGCGGATACCCTGAACTTTAGTAAACAGAGGAGCTAAATCACCTAGTATTGCGTCTTTTTCAGTGAACAGTAAACAGTGAAAAGACATCAGGAAAGTGCTATTTAAAACTACTCACTTAGAACTCAAATCTGATACGGGACTTGCGCTTTGATAATGTACCTTTTGGGCGAACGCAGTTCGCCCCTACATTGTGGACAAAATCCGTTACTGTAGGGGCGCAAAGCTTGCGCCCTCCGATCGATCAGGTTTGCTGATCACCCTAAGTAGGGCGAGAGC